>JBCCLJ010000003.1:0-90406 GCA_039026915.1 Acidobacteriota bacterium | reverse complement strand
CAGATCAACCCATCGGACCAGGCCTACGCACCGGTTCCCGGGATCGATGAACTGCGCGAAAAGGTCGCCGACCTCTACAATTTCCTGTATCGACGCGGCAAAGCCTCTCAGTACGGGCCGGAGAACGTCAGCATCGGCCCGGGAGGACGCGCAGCGATGACGCGACTCGTCGCGGCCATGGCACCCGTCAATCTCGGCCACTTCATTCCGGACTACACCGCTTACGAAGAGCTGCTGTTCACCTTCCGCGGCTTCATTCCCATCCCGATCCTGCTCGGCCCCGAGGACGGCTACGTCGCCAGCGCACAAACGCTCGAGACCGAAATCGTCGGTCGCGGCCTCAGTGCCGTTCTCGCGAGCAACCCTTGCAATCCGACCGGTCATCTCGTCGACGGACAGCTGCTCTCCGACTGGATCGACGTCGGACGGCGCGCCCGCTGCACCCTCGTCTTCGACGAGTTCTACTCGAACTTCCTCTACGACACGCCGCCCGAGCCGGGAGAGCCAGTAGCCACGGTCTCCGCGGCACGCTACGTCGACGACGTCGAGACCGACCCGGTCGTTCTGGTCAACGGACTGACCAAGAACTGGCGCTACCCCGGATGGCGCACGAGCTGGATCGTCGGTCCACGCGACGTCATCGACCGCGTCAGCAGCGCTGGATCGTTCCTCGACGGCGGCGGTACACGCCCGTTCCAGCGAGCAGCACTCGATCTCCTCGATCCCGAGCTCGTCCTCGCCGAGGCGCAGGCAATCCAGACGCTCTTCGCAAAGAAGCGCGTCTACATGATGGAACGGCTGCGAGCGCTCGGCATCAAGGTCGAGATCGAACCTCGGGGCGCCTTCTATCTCTGGGCCAACCTCGAAGAATTACCAGAGCCCTTCAACGAAGGCCGCTCGTTCTTCGAGCAGGCGCTCTCCCAGCGCGTCATCACGGTGCCCGGCGCCTTCTTCGACGTCAATCCGGGACGTCGCCGTCGGACGGCTCGCTACCAGAGCTACGTTCGGTTCAGCTTCGGGCCACGCCTCGAGGTCCTCGAGAAGGGCCTCGACCGTCTCGAGAAGCTCGTGCTCGGCCGCTGAAGGGCCTCGAGCACCGGTCTAGTTGATCCACTCGCCGTCGTCGTCGCGGCGCGGGCGCTCCGCCTCGCCTTCCGATCGACCTTCGGTCTCCGTCGATTGCGCCGACGGCAAGCCCCAGCGCTGACGCGCACGTTCGCGAGCCGAGAGTCCGTCCGGCGGCTCTTCGGGTCTCAGCGGCACCGGCTCCGCGACGACCGCGTCGCGCAGATCTCGCGCGTCTTCCTCCGCCTGCCAGCGCTCCATGCGCTGCCGGAACTCTCTGCGACGCTTTCCGCCGCCCGCAACGGCCAGCAGGCTCATGAGGATCCAGAGCGAGCCCGAGCTGCCGACGAGCGGCAGGATCCGGTAGACGAACAGACCGCCTCGGCGCCAGCGACGCTCCGAGCCCGAGAGTACCTCCCCCGTCACGGCGAGCCAGGCGGCGCGGAAGTTGTCGCTCTCGCGGAGCTCGCCAACGATTCGAGGAACGAGGTCGCGACCGTACTTGCGCTCGCTCCAGGCGACGAAACTGTGAGACGCCGCATAGCTGAGTCGCGCCGCGCCGGCCGAAGCGCGAAAGCCCTGATCGATCTCATCGAGTGTGGGAACGCCACCGAGAAAGACCGCGCCGCGCGCCATTGCCCACTCCTTGGCCCCCCATCGCTGGCCAATCAGCGTCGCCACACCCTCTTCGAACCACAGCGGCAGGCGCTCGTGACCAACGGCATCCTGGAGAATCTGGTGGGTCGCTTCGTGCAGCGTGACGGCCAGCGCGTCCTTGTAAGGATAACGGTCGACACGGTCGAGCCTCAGTCCGCCGATTCGGCGCTCTCCGATCAGAAAGCCCGCCGCCCACTCAGGCGCCGCGGCGTCGAGTCGCCGCAGGTCGTCGCGACCGCGGAGGTCAGGGGGGATCAGATAGAGCTCGAAGTCCGCAGACGGTTCGGCGCCGAGCGAGCGCACGAGTTCCGGCCACGCAGCCGCGACCTGCGGAGCAAGCTGACGTAGTTCCGCCTCGCTCTCCGGCGGAGCGATGAGCACCAGTTGTTCGACGCGCGCCCGCGCGCCCTCGCTGCTCCAGGTCAACACCTGCCTTGCCTTCGAAGCAACGGAATCGGAGTCCGTCTTCCGACGTTCGTCCGCCGCGCAGCCCGGAAAGAAGAGGAGCATCGCGACGGCAAGGCAGCTGCTCAGGGCTCGGATCAAACCAGAAAACCGACCTTGCGCTTGACGTCCTCGATCTTGGGATCGGCCACCGCTCTCGCCTGTTCCGCTCCGATCTCCAGAAGGCGGTCGAGCTCGGCCGGGTCGTCCATCAGCGCTTCGTAGCGCTCGCGGATGGGAGCCACCGCCTCGACGACGACCTCCGCCACCCGCGTCTTCAGATCACCGTAGCCGCGTGCCCCGGCGAAGGCCGCTTCTGCCTCAGCCGGCGACTCACCGGTCACCGCCGAGTAGATGCCCAGCAGATTGTTGACGCCAGCCTTCTCCGGGTCTTCGCTGAAGGCGATCTCGCGTCCGGAGTCGGTGACGGCGCGCTTGATCGCCTTTTCGATGTCCTTGTCCGAGTCGTCCAGGCGCACGGCGTGCCCCTTGGCGCCCTGGGCGCTCTTGCTCATCTTGGCCAGAGGGTCGTCGAGCCCCATGACCCTCGCTCCCGCAGGCGGGATGACGGCATCCGGCACGCGAAAGGTCTCGCCATAGAGATGGTTGAAACGCTGCGCCAGGTCCCGTGCCAGCTCAATGTGCTGCTTCTGATCGGCTCCGACGGGCACCTCGTGCGGGTCATACAGGAGAATATCGGCCGCCTGGAGAACTGGATAGGTGAGGAGCCCGGCTGCAATACGCTCTTGGTTCGCAGACTTCGCCTTGTATTGGGTCATGCGCTCGAGCCAACCGAGCGGCGTCAGGCAGCTGAGCACCCAGGCTCCCTCACAGTGAGCGCGAACGTGACTCTGCACGAAGAGGGTCGTCTGCTGCGGATCGATACCGCAAGCGAAGAGCTGCGCAGCGAGGCGGCGGGTGTTCGAGCGCAGTTCTTCGGGATCCTGCGGCACGGTGATCGCGTGCAGGTCGACGATGCAGATGAAGTTCTCCTTCTCCCCCTGTCCATCGACCCAATGCTTCACCGCACCGAGGTAGTTTCCGAGGTGGAGGCTGCCTGAAGGCTGGATTCCGGAGAGGACTCGTCGTTGGGTCATCGAAGGGACTCCTGAACGGATGCTGAGCGAGAGTGGTCGGTCGGAGACTCGTCGTCAGCCCAGCATCTCCAGGCTCGCCGCGACGATCGCGGCACTGGCCGGCCGCTCGTTCGGGGTCTTGGCAAGCAGACGTTCGACGAGTGCAGCCAGCTCCTCCGGCAGATCGGGGCGCAGCGCCGTGAGATCCGGAGGCGGCTCTCCCAGGTGCTTGAGGACGACGTCGGCCGGCGTCTTCCCGGTAAAGGGCTCGCGACCGGCCAGCAGTGTAAAGCAGACGACCCCGAAGGAGTAGAGGTCGCTACGAGCGTCGAGCTCCAGCCCCTGAATCTGCTCCGGGGACATGAAGAGCGGCGAGCCCATGACCTGTCCCGGCTGCGTCAGAGCGACGTCGTCGCCGGGAGCGAGCGCGATGCCGAAGTCCATGATCTTGACCCTGTCGGGTGTCACTGCGAGGTTCGCCGGTTTGATGTCCCGGTGGATCACGCCCGCCTGATGCACCGCTTCGAGACCCGCCAGGACGTCTTGCAGGATGCCGAGCGCCTCGACGACCGGGAAGACTCGTTTCTCGTTGATCAGGGTCTCGAGGGTCAAACCCGGCAGCAGCTCCATCGCCACGAAGACGCCGGTCGAGTAGCGACCGAGGTCGACGATCTCGACGACGTTCTCGTGCTGGATCCTCTGACAAAGCTGCGCTTCACGCAGGAGCCGCTCTTCCGCTGTTGGGTCGAGCACCTGCGACTGGCTCACGGCTTTGACCGCGACGACCCGCCCCGTCAGGCGATCGTGAGCGCGGAAAACGACGCTCATACCACCCTGCCCGATCTGCTCCTGCAGCTCGTACCGCTCCTTCAAGATCTTGCCCGTCGCGAGAGCGCCTTCGATCTTGGGCACCTGCAGAACCTCTTCGGCCGCCGGCTGCTGCTGCAGCATCCGAAGTCGCCGACGAGCGTCGCGGTACCCGCGATCGAGCTCGACCACCGCCTGAAGGTTGCGCTCCGCCTCGTCGCGTCGACCGAGCGAGTGGAGGCAGCGCCCCTGCCAGTAGCGTCGCTCCAGCACGGACTCGCGCGAGCGGCCGATCCGCGGCAGAGCTGCCAGTCGCCGCAGCAACTCGTCCCACTCCCCGGCGTCGTGCAGCGACGGAGCGAGCAAGAGCGTCGCCTCCTCGTAGCGAGGATCGACCTCGTCGATCGCGTGGACCGCGGCGAGGGCCGAACGTGGGTCCATCGCCGCGAGGAAGGCCTCGGCGGCACGAATGGGCTCATTGGCGAGCAGCAGACAGCCGGCGGCACGCTTCGGCTTCCCGGCCAGTTCGAAGCAGCGGGCGGCGCTCTCCATGTCGCCCGCACGGGAGTAGGCACCCGCCGCCGACTCCACATCACCGACGCGCTCGAGCAGCTCGGCCGCTCGCGCGTCGCCTCCTTCGTCGAGAAGGAGATCCGCGGCCTGCCGCAGCTCGCCGCCTTCGATCAACCTCTCGATACGAACCTCGATGCTCTCCTCGATCTGTGCAGCCGAAGCGCGCTCCAGCACCCGAGCTTTCACCGAATCTCCGACGGAGGGATTCGAAGCGAAGCGGCTGCGATCGCTGATGCCGGAGTGCTCCAGCATCTCGGCGGCCTCCTCCTCGGCGCCGGCCTGGGCGAGAAGAGACGCGGCCGCCGTCGGATCGATTTCGCGGAGGATCTCAGCCGCGTCCCGACGACGGCCGAGTCGAACGAGCGCGCGCGCACGCAGCTTCTCGACCTCGACGTCGGTTTCCTTGCCGGCGTCGGACGCTTCGATCTCGAGGCAGCGCAGTGCTCCGTCGTGGTCGCCGCCGGCCGAGTAGCTCGCCGCCGCCAGTCGGTAGTTTCGGTTGCGCTCGTAGATCGCCGCCGCGCGCAGGGGCTGCCCAGCCTTCTCGGCCGCGGCCGCCGCGCGCAGAGGGAGCTGCGCCGCTCGGTAGGAGTCGACAGCAAGGCCGAAGTGCCCCTCGGACTCCATGAGCTCCGCAGCTTCGAGGTGCATTCCCGCATCTTCGTAGAAGCCGAAGGCCTGCTCGATCTGACCGAGTTTCGCAGCGATCCGCGCCGCTTCACCGAGGTGCCCCGCCCGTGCATACTCGCGCGCTGCTTTCTCCAGCTGCCCCTCCTGCAGCAAGCGATCGGCCTTCGTCAGGCGATCCGCGAACAGTTTCTGCCACAGCTTGCGACCCGCTGACACGCTCTACGCCTCTCTCGCCTGCCGCAGCGCCTGCGGAGCCAGGCAGATGGCCAAGTTCAGAAGCAGGCCCCAGACGCCAGCGCTGACGCCCCAAGGCGAGCGATCGGATAGCCAACCGAGGGCCGCCGACATCCAAACGGTCAACGTGACGCTGGTGCCCGCCAGCATTCCCCAGAAAACCTCCTCGGAGCCGAGGCGACGCAGATGAAGTCCCAGAAGCAGGGTCGGCGCGAGTTGCACCATGAACTCGAGCTTGAGTCGGATCAGAAACCAGATCGAGCTCTCGGTCTCGAGCGAGACCCAGGCCATGGTGATCAGCAGGCCCATGATCGCCCAGCTGAGCGTCTTGCCGACGCGCAACATCTGTTGCGGGGTTGCTTCGGGCGCGAGGTAGGCCTTGTAGATGTCCTTGGTCAGCATCGATCCCATCGACAGCAGCGCCGAGTCCGCGGTCGACATGATCGCAGCCACGACGGCAGCGAAGACCATCACCACGAGCCAATACGCAGCGGGCGACAGGGCCAGGAGGTCGCCGAGGACGAGGATCGTCACCTTGTCGGAGTCGAGCTGAGACAGTCCCGGATGACTCCGCAGCGCGACGTAGCCGATGAGGAAGGCCAGGAGCGTCGTCAGAAGCGGCATGAAGGCCATCAGCCCCAGCGAACGACGCAGGGTGACGAGGCTCTTGGCGGCGAAGATCCGCTGGATCGCGTGCGGATAGATCGCGACGCCGATGCCGAGCAGCACGAGATTCGAGAGCCAGCGCCTCAGTCCCGCCGCGTCCGGCGGCTCGAGCTTTTCTGGCGCGGTAGAGGCGACCGCCTCGCGCACCGCGACGAGCCCACCGTCATTGCGCAGCAGGATTCCCAGGAGGATCAGGCAGCCGAACAGAAGCAGAACGCCCTGAACAGCGTCGGTCCAAGCAACCGAGCGCATCCCACCGAGCGACTCGTAGATCAGCATCACCAGAGCCAGTAGCAGGACGCCCTGCATGAAGCCAAGGCGGCCGGCGCTGATCGCTTCGACCGCATGCCCCATCGCCACGAGCTGCTCGAGCACGTAGTTGGCGAGCCCCCAGCACAGGAGGAGCACGCTGAGGATGCGAAGTCGGTGCGAACCGAAGCGGTGAAAGACGTAGTCGGCGGGCGTGACGTAGCCGAAGCGCTGGGAGAGCCGGTAGAGCCGCGGCGCGTAGACCATGAACACCGTGACGACCAGCACCATGAAGCTGACGCTCACCACGTAGGTCAGCCCCTGCTGGTAGGACCGGCCGGCGAAGCCCAGCAAGGTGTTGCCGGAGTACTGCGTGGCGAAGAGGGTCAGGAAGAGCACCGCCACTCCGAAGCTCGAACCTCCCAGGTAAAAGTCCTTCAGCGACTCTTCCTGGCGCGAACGACGCCCCAGCCAGCCCAGACCGAGCATCACCAGGAGGTAGCACCCCATGAAGACGAGAGCGCCGATGCCGAGTTCGGGGGATTCAACCATCTTCGGGACCGCTGGTTTCGCTCTCCGCATCCCGCCAGCTGCGGAACGAAGCGAGGCTGTTGAGCGCCGCAAGGACCGCCGACGAAATCAGGGTCATCCAGACCCAGAAAGGCAGACCGGCGAAGTCCCGCGAGGCTAAGTCCGAGGGAAGGTACCAGGGCACGCTCGCGAGCAGGGCCAGGATGGCTCCGACCGGGAACCAGCGAGTGCGTAGCGGCTCCAGCGTCGGAGCGACCACCTGCCAGAACTCCTCGGTGTCGCGCTGGTCTTGGTACTCGGCCATGCATCTCCTTGACAGCGGCTGCGTTGCCATTATCCACGATCTCCGGAGGGTCCGCCTTGAGCTATTCTCTGCGTCCATGACTGCTGAAACTTCTCCGCTTTCGCGCCGGTCGCGACTCGCGGCCGCTTGGGCCCCCGTGCGTCAGCTGCAGAGCGTCACGAATCTCCTCCATTGGGATCAAGAGACCTATCTGCCCGGGTCAGGACAGGACTCTCGAACCCAGCAGCTCTCCGTGATGGCCGGCCTCCTTCACGAGCAGATCACCGGCCACGCGCTGCGCGACATCGTCTCGGAGATCCTCGACGACGACGGCGTCTCCCCCGATCTCGAGATTCACGCGGCGTTCGCGGACCGGGAAATCTCTCGCACCCTGAAGGTGCCCAAGGAGCTCGCTCAGCGCGTCGCGTCGAGGGCTCCCGCTGCCACGGCCGCTTGGATGCGAGCACGCGAGGAAGCCGACTTCTCCCTCTTCGAGTCGTCGCTGAGCGAGATCCTCGAGCTCAAGCGAGAAGTGGCCCGGGCCCTCGGCGGCAGCTCTCTCTACGATGCGCTCCTCGACGAGTACGAACCGGGCGCCAAGGCTGATGAACTCGATCCACTTTTCGCCGCGCTGGAGCGCGACGTCAGCGACCTCATGGCCGAAGTTCTGGCGGCCGAGCCGATCGACGAGAACGCAGCTCGCGGTGACTTTCCCGAGGACGCGCAGCGTCGCCTGGGCCTCTGGGCGGCGGAGACGATCGGCTTCTCGACCGAGTACGGTCGCCTCGATTCGTCAGCACACCCGTTCTGCTGCGGTATGCACCCCCACGACGTCCGCATCACCTGGCGAGCCGACCGTGAGGACTTCCGCCCGGGCCTCTTCGGCATCCTCCACGAAGCCGGGCACGCCATGTACGAACAAGGGCTCCCCGCGGAGGACATCGATCTCCCGGCCTGTGAAGCCGTCTCTCTCGGCGTCCACGAGTCGCAGTCCCGTCTCTGGGAGAACCAGGTCGGGCGATCTCGCGGCTTTCTGCACGGGATCGAGTCCCAGTTCCAGACGACGTTCGGGGTCGAGACGACAGCACAGCAACTCTGGCCGGTGCTCAACGCGATCCGCCCCTCCCTGATCCGCGTCGAAGCGGACGAGATCTCCTACCTGCTGCACATCGCCATTCGCTACCGTCTGGAGAAGGCGCTGATGGAGGACGACCTCCAGGTTGGCGATCTCGAAGCGGCCTGGAATGACGCCTACGCGACAGCCCTGCAGCAATCCCCGTCGAATGCCACCGAAGGTGTGCTCCAGGACATCCACTGGGCGTCGGGCCTCTTCGGCTACTTTCCGACCTACGCACTCGGCACGGTGCTGGCAGCGCAGCTCTTCGAGGCCGCCCAGAAGGCTCTGGGAGACCTCGAGGCCGATTTCGCCGCGTTACGCTTCGAGCCGCTTCTCGACTGGTTACGCGAGAACGTGCACCGCCACGCCGCGACCCGAAGCCCGAGCGAGTTGATTCGCAGGGCGACAGGCAGCGAGCTCGACGCCGGCCCCCTTCTCTCGGCGGCTCGGAAGCGCGTCCGAGAGCTCTACGGCTGACCGTTTCAACAGATCCGAGGATTTCCCTCATGTCGCTTCGTTCTCTCCTCCCAGCTCTGCTAACGATCCTTCTGGTCCTTGCGACAGCGTCGTGCGGCTCCTCGGAGCCGGAGCCCGAGAACACCGGCGACGAAGCGACGAGCGAAGCGCTCCCTGAGCCACCACCGAGAGAGAGACTCGCCTGGGCCCTGGCTCTCCACGGTGGCGCTGGGGTCATCGAGCGCGACGAGGCGGACGCCGAGACCTACTATGGAGCCCTCGAGACGGCGCTCGTCGAGGGTCGGCGCATCCTCGAGGAGGGCGGCGCTGCGCTGGCGGCCGTCGAGGCCGTGGTCCGGCTCCTGGAAGACGACGCCAAGTTCAACGCAGGAAGGGGTGCGGTCTTCACCTCCAAGGGTACCCACGAGCTCGACGCCGCGATCATGGACGGGCGCACGCTCGCAGCAGGTGCGGTCACCGGTGTGCGCAATGTCCGCAACCCGATCACCCTGGCCCGGCGGGTCATGGAAAGGTCTCCGCACGTCCTGCTGGCGGGCGAAGGAGCCGACGAATACTCGAAGGAGGTCGATGTTCGTCGTGCGCCGCAGGACTACTTCACCACGCAGCGACGCTACCGCCAGTGGCAGGAAGCCTGGCGCGCCGAGAGACGCGGCCAGTCGACGAGCAGCGGTTTCGGAACGGTCGGCGCCGTCGCGCTCGATCGCTACGGCAATCTCGCTGCCGCCACCTCGACCGGCGGCATGACGAACAAGCGATTTGGCCGCGTCGGAGACGTGCCGATCGTCGGCGCCGGTACCTACGCCAACAACGAGACAGCCGCCATCTCCGCAACCGGTCGCGGCGAGGAGTTCATTCGGCACGTCGTCGCTCACGACATCTCGTCGCGGATGGCCTACGGCTCCCAGGACCTCCAGCAGGCCGCGACGGCGGTCATCGACGGCGTCCTTCAGGCCGGAGACGGCGGAGTCGTCGCAGTCGACGCGTACGGCGCAATCGCCATGCCTTTCAATTCCAAGGGGATGTTTCGCGGCGCCGCAGACTCCGACGGCCGTTTCGAGGTCGGAATCTGGGAAGAGCTCGTCGACCGCTCCGCCGGCAACTGAGCCCCCGGGCCATCGCGAACGCTCTCCCGGGACTTGCGCGTAACCTGAAACAGACCATACGGTCGTAGAAAAGACAGGCGTCGCGACCCAGTGTCGCCTACATCCCCTCCACCACCGAGGATCCCACCGTGCTGCGCTCCCACCTTCAGCTTCCCGTCCGGAAGGCCGCCTTCCTTCTGCTCTTCGCCGCGGGCTCACTCGCCGCATCCGGAGTCACCGCTCAGCAGGTCCGAACGGCCGAGCGATCGGTGAGCTTCAAGCCGATCGGCCTCTATCAGCTCGAGCTCGACGGCGTGATCGACAACGAAGCGCGGATCTACCACTCTGCGGGACTCGGCACGATCCTGGTGCGCAGCCCGCAGATCAGTCGCATCGTCGAGCTCGTCCCGCGGGGTCGGCAGATGCAGGCGTTTGCCGACAAGTCGTTCTTTCGCAACGTCGACGGTACCTACGAGAAGCTCCCCAACGAAGAGCCGATCGAACTCGGGACGTTCCAGCTCAACGGCGATCTCGCATCGTTCACGGTGGAAGGCCGCCGTGTCGCCTTCGTCAAGAAGCCCCACCTGCTCGGACCGCGGGATCGCGAAGGTCTCATCGAGCACAGCCCCGCGTACGGCGAGCGCAGCAAGATCTACCAACCGATCGCCCAGTACGTGGACCTGCTGAAACGAGTCGAGGACGAGGTCGAGATCCGCGTCTTCTTCGGATCGTGGTGCTCGGTCTGCACCGAGTTCGTACCGCACATCCTGGCCACCGAAGCAGCTCTTGCCGGCACGAAGGTGAAGTTCACCTACCACGGCCTGCCGCAGAACTTCGACGACGCCGAGGCCAAGAAGCTCGGGGTCACGTCGGTGCCTACCGGAATCATCTTCCAGAACGGCGAGGAGGTCGGACGCGCTTCCGGTTACAGCTGGCAATACCCTTCGATGACGGTGGTCAACACCCTCTCCGGCCTCAAACGCTGACGTGCCCTCGAGGCGCGCCTCGCAGGCTCTCAGCGGTCGTCTCAGCCGGAGGTCTGGCGCCTCAGAGATCTTCGAGTTGGACGGCGGTGCCGTAGGCCAGCAACTCGGCCGCCGTGGTCATGACCATCGACGTGGTCAGTCGCACACCGACGACCGCGTCGGCGCCGATCGACTCAGCCTCCTCGACCATGCGGTCGATCGCCTGCTCGCGAGACTCAGCGAAGAGCTTCGTGTACTCGGGTACTTCACCGCCGACGACACCGCGGAGGCCCGCCATGATGTCTTTGCCCAGATGACGCGTGCGAATCGTGTTGCCACGAACGAGCCCGAGAACTCTCTTGACTCGGCGCCCTTCGATCTGTTCCGACGTCGTAATGATCATTTCTTGACTCCACGGTAGCGGTCGGTCTTCGCGACGACGAGACGATCGATCAGCACAGAAGCAAAGACGAACAGAGTGCCGAACACCCCGAGGCCGCCGACCACGCGGCCGGCGACGTCGGGCAGCTCTTCAGGCTGCCAGACCGCCAGAGCGAGCATGCTCACCAGGTAGAGGAAGAGCATGGTCAGCCCCAGATTGCGCGACCAACGGCTCCACGGAGCGCGCGGCGTCTCGTCCCACTGTAGATCTTCGGCTTTGAACTTCGTCGACATCGTAGCCTCCCTGTTCCTTCGCAGCGCCTCCAACTCGGCCGCACAGACTTCGCAGTCTTCCAGGCGTAGCCGCACGCGCTGCATGTCCTCTTGCGTCAAGACTCCGTCGAGATAGCCCGAGAGGTACTCCTCGGGAAACCTGCAGTCGCAGTCGTTCACGGTGACACCTCCTCCTCCGGGCCCGGCGATGCCAGGCGTCGCTCGACTTCGCTCTGCAGCGCCTTCCGGGCTCTGTGCAGACGCGACATGACCGTGCCCTTGGGGATCCCGAGGAGATCACCGATCTCCTCGTAGCTCAGGTCCTGGTAATCGCGCAGCACGACGATCTCGCGATGCTCGTCGGAAAGCACCTGCAGGCAGTCGTACAGAATGCGCTGCCGTTCCCGCCGCTGAACCTCGGCAGCAACGTCGACCCGGGGATCGGGTACCTGGCGCTCATCGGAGCCGTCGGGGCCCACGAGCTCGAGCGGCTCGTGACGCCGTACTTTGAGGCGGCGCAAGACGTCGATCGCACGGTTTCTCACAATCCGCCGCAGCCAGGGCTCGACCGGGCGGCGGCTGTCGAAGCTCTCGAGGCTGGCGAAGAGCCTCACGAGGGAATCCTGCGCGACATCACGCGCCAGATCTCGCTGCCCCAGGAGCTGCAGCGCAAAGGGAAAGGCGATGCGCGACGCGTGACGCCCAAGCTCGTCGAGGGCGCCCGCCTCTCCGGCCTGAGCCGAGCGCAGGACTCCACCGTCCAAGTCTCGAGCGCCTCTGGGAAAGCCAGGCTCGTCGGTCGCGTCGACTGTTTCCGCCATTTGCATGATTCTCCTACGCCCGACGCGGGAGCGGTATTCCCAGGTTCTTCACCCGTTCGCCTTCGGCCCGCCCGCCGGCGCCTTTCGCGTCACTGGCGGCTCCCGGCACTGCGGCCATAGACTGAGTGCATGAGCTCAAACCAGCGCGCGATCGACGAAGCAAGACAACGGGCCACTACAGATCCCGAGGGTTTCTGGGCGGATGCAGCGCAGGCCATCGACTGGCACGAGCCCTGGAAACGGGTCCTCGACGCCGAGGCGGAGCCCGCCGCTCGCTGGTTCGTCGGAGCCCGGGTAAATACCTGTCACAACGCTCTCGATCGGCACGTAGCCGCCGGACGAGGGAACCAGCCGGCGCTCTTCTACGACAGCCCGGTCGCCGACTCGAAGCGAGCCATCACCTACAGCGAGCTGCGCGACGCGGTCGCGCTCTTTGCTGGCGCTCTGCGCACGCAGGGTGTGCAGACCGGTGACCGCGTCCTGATCTACATGCCGATGGTGCCCGAAGCCGTGATCGCCATGCTGGCTTGTGCGCGACTGGGTGCCGTGCACAGCGTGGTCTTCGGCGGCTTCGCGCCGCGCGAGCTGCAAACGCGCATCGACGACGCAAAGCCACGCGTCATCGTCACGGCTTCCTGCGGCATCGAGGTGCAGCGCATCATTCCTTACAAGCCGCTCCTCGACGAAGCGATCGAGCTCAGCGAGAACCCACCGGAGAGCTGCATCGTGCTGCAGCGGCCGCAGGTCGAGGCCGCACTCGTCGCCGGGCGTGACGTCACCTGGAGCGCCGCTCTCGAAGGCGCCGAGCCGGCCGATTGCGTCTTCGTCGAAGCAACGGACCCCCTCTACATCCTCTACACCTCGGGGACGACTGGAATCCCCAAGGGCGTCGTGCGAGACAACGGCGGTCACCTCGTCGCGCTCGCCTGGTCGATGAGCAACGTCTACGGCATGAGCCCGGGCGAGGTCTTCTGGGCCGCCTCGGACATCGGTTGGGTGGTCGGCCACTCGTACATCGTCTACGCCCCTCTGATCTTCGGCTGCACGTCGGTTCTGTTCGAGGGGAAACCCGTCGGCACGCCCGATGCGGGCGCCTTCTGGCGCGTCATTTCAGAGTACGGAGTCTCTGCGCTCTTCACGGCGCCCACGGCCTTCCGCGCCATCAAGAGAGAGGACCCGGGCGCCGAGCTGCTGCAGGAGTACGACCTCACCCGCTTCCGCACGCTCTTTCTGGCGGGCGAACGCGCGGACCCCGACACGATCCGCTGGGCCGAGCGACATCTCGGAGTGCCGGTGATCGACCACTGGTGGCAGACGGAGACCGGTTGGCCGATGGTGGCCAACTGTCAGGGCCTCGGCGGAGTGCCCGTCAAACACGGATCGCCGAGCCTGCCGGTACCCGGCTACGACATCCAGGTCCTCGACCCCGAAGGAAGGGTCTGCGAGGCCGACGAGACCGGATCGATCGTCGCCAAGCTGCCGCTGCCGCCTGGCTGTCTGCCCACCCTGTGGAACAACGTCGAGGGCTTCCGCAGCTCGTACCTCGAGGACTTCCCCGGCTACTACCTCACCGGCGACGCCGGCTTTGCCGACGGAGACGGCTACGTCTACATCATGAGCCGAACCGACGACCTCATCAACGTCGCCGGGCACCGCCTTTCGACCGGTGGAATGGAGGAGGTCCTGGCGGAGCATCCGGACGTGGCCGAGGCCGCGGTGGTCGGTGTGCACGACGCCCTCAAGGGCCAGCTGCCGCTGGGGCTCGTCGTCCTCAACTCCGGCACGACGACGCCGCACGACCGACTCGTCGCCGAACTGATCGCCAGCGTCCGCGAGGCAATCGGCCCCGTCGCCGCGTTCAAGAGCGCGGCGATCGTCGATCGGCTTCCCAAGACACGCTCGGGCAAGGTTCTGCGCGGCACGATGCGAGCGATTGCGGACGGCGCCGAGTACAAGGTTCCGGCGACGATCGACGACCCGACGATTCTCGATGAGATCGGGGCAGCGCTGGCGGGCCTGGGCTATCCGCGAGGCGCCGCGCCGTAGCTTGCGAAGCGCTGCAGAACGTCGGCCATCTCCTCGTCGGTCAGCAGGACCGGGCCGCCCATCTGCAGAAGCTGAACGTATTGCTTGGCAAGCACCTCGATCTCTGCCGCCAGAGAGACGGCCGCGGCCAGACTGCTCCCCGTCGCGATCAGGCCGTGGTTGGCCAGGAGGCAGGCCTTCCGCCCTTCGAGCGCCGCGACCGCCAGCTCAGCGAGTCTCTCGCTGCCGAAGCTCGCATAGGGCGCGCAGCGGATGTCGACGCCGCCGGCGATCGCCACCATGTAGTGGAAGGCGGGGATGGAGCGCCGCTGGCAGGCGAGCGCCGTGGCGTACTCCGAATGCGTATGCACGACCGCCGCAACGTCCGACCTCGCTTCGACAATGCCGCGGTGAAAGCGCCACTCGCTCGACGGCTTCATCGCTCCGCACCAGGCGCCGTCGGCCCCCAGGTGGACCATCGAATCGGGCGTCATTTCAGCGGGTGACAGGCCCGAAGGCGTGACCAGAAGACCCGTGCCGCAACGAACGCTGAGGTTCCCCGACGTTCCGCGGTTCAGCCCGAGGCGCTCCAGCTCCAACGACGACTCGACGAGTGTCTCCCGAAGCTCCTTCTCCTGCTGTTCCATGGCTTGACGGGCCTCGTCGCCGCGGCCCGGGCGGTTCACTCGGCAGCTTCTTGCGAACGAGGGGGTGTCGACTTGAGACTGTGTCGCATGCGGCCGAGCATCTGGTTGACGCCGTGGTCTCTCGATAGGAAGGGCAGGATCGGCCGCTTGCGAACACCGAACTCCTGGCGCAGCTCGAGGAGCTTCGGATGGCGTCGATCGACCCTGAGACCGTCGCGGATCGCGCGTAGAGCCGGCTTGCGAGATCCCAGCATGAGGTAGGTCTCCGCGAGATTCGCATAGTTCTCCGCCTGGAAGAACTCGACGTCGATGGCCTTCTGACAGAGCTTGAGGCCTTCGTTGTACTTGCCCTCGAAGCCCGCCAGACAGACGCCGAGATACGAGTAGTAGCGCCCCGGAAGCTCCGAGGTCGACTCCTGCCGAGCCACGAGACGCAGCAGCTTGTAGCCCTCTTCCAGCTGGCCCTGCTGACAGAGCCGGATGCCCTTGTCGGCGAACTCCCGAACCTCAGAAGCGGTCTTCAACACAGGATTCCCTCTTGCGACAAAAGAACAGATCGAAGATCAGAGACCGGGGCCGTGCCCGCGGCCGGCGCCTCCGCCTCGATAAGCATAGCAACTCGGTAATCTATCGCGCGTAGATTCGCGGATCTTTCCGCAGGAGCTGCGGAAAACCCTGTGGATTCGGCCCTACCGAAGCGCCGTTAGTCGTTCTTTTTCAGGTCTTTATGACCAGTTTGCACTGGAAGATGTGCGTCGGACACGATGACTCTAAAGCCTTTGTTTTCAGCAAGATGGATAGTGTCAGCCCACGGTTGACGCCGTCCGACGGCGAACCGGGGCCCGAGCTTCTCCACGGACCATTCTCGTTCTTTCGAAGCAATCCCAGAATCGGTGGAGGCTCAGTCATCTCCCGCGATCCGCGTCGCGCCGTCGAGCGCTTCGCTCGCGGAAGCCGCGATGTGCTCGAGTGCAGAGCGAAACCGGCCGGGCTTGCGGCCGTCGAGAAGGAAGGAGGTGACGCCACTGCGAGCCATCCGCTGGACGACGGCGATGCGGTGAGCCATACCGCCCGTCACGTCCGTCCCTCGCGTGACTCCGATCAGCTCTTCGACATCCTGCGACGAGTCAATCTCCGGGATCGTGTGCCCGTCGGCATCCAGGAGTCCGGCGGTCTCACCGAGCCAAAGAGCTCCGAGAACCTCCAGCTCGCCGGACAGGTCGTCGACCAGTGCTTGCAGCACGGTCTCCGTCGAGACGATGCGGAAGCCGGCCTCGCGGTCCGTCGCGACGTCGCCGTGAACCACGACGTGCGCTCCAGCACGCAGAGCCTCGACCAGCGGCGCTGCAAAGAGCTGCTCGGGCACGCCTCCCCTGGTGACGAGGAAGCTTCCCGGGGCCAAGGAAAAGGCAGGCACTTCGGCGGCGATGAGCTCTTCCACCACGAACTGATGGAGCGCCGCGGCAGCCTCCTGCGTGACGACCGCCGCCGCCGTTCGGTCTCCCGGAACCCGCGACGCACTGACGAGAGCCGTCCCCGCGGCGGCGGTGTGACCGAACGATCCCGACCCGTGACCCAGCAGAACGCGAAGATCTGGAGAAGCCTGCGAGAGGAACCCCGCGAGGTCCTCGGCGAGCGAGCGCAAAACCCCGCGGCGCACGGCGCGATGTCCTGTTTTGTCCGTGATCAGCGAGCCCCCGAGTTTGACGAGCACGCAACGCGGGCGCTCGATTCCCTCAAAACTCGAGTTCAAGCCGGCTCCGTGATGAGCACCATCTTGCCGAGCTGGCCGCCCTTCGCCATGGCCGCGTAGGCTTCCGGCAGCTCTTCGAAGGGCCTCTGCGAGTCCACCACCGGACGCAGCGTGCCGTCCGCCAACGCCTCTCGAGCAAACTCCCAGAACGAAGCGACGAGTCCCGCCTTCTCCGCGCGGCTCCGGCCACGCAGGACCGAGCCGACGATCTGCAGGCGATTCCTGAGGACGAGACTGAGGTCGAGTTCGGCGTGCGGACCGGCCATCAGGCCGACGAGCACCAGACGGCCCCTTGTCGCCAACGCTTCCAGATACGACTTGAAACCCGCTCCACCGACGAGGTCCATCACCAGATCGGCGCCGCGACCGTCGGTCAGCCGCCGCACTTCTGCCACCAGATCCTCGTCGAGAAGCACGCAGTGATCGGCTCCGAGCTCACGCACGCGCTGGAGCCTGCCGCCATCGCGTCCTGCTGCGATCGTCGTCGCTCCCAAGGCTCGCGCCAGCTGCACTCCGAAGGTGCCGATTCCAGACGCAGCCGCAGTGATGACGCAGGTTTGGCCGGGCTGAAGTTGCCCCTCCACCACGAGATTCGTCCAACAGGTGAGCGCGGCCTCGGGGAGCGCTGCGGCCTCGGCCCAGCTCAGCCCTTCGGGGATCGGCATCGCCTGAGCCGCCGGCACGGCGACCTCGGTGGCGTGGCCGCCCCCCGCCAGCAGCGCCATGACCCGATCGCCGATGGCGAACGACTCGACGTCGGAGCCGACCTCGAGCACCTCACCGGCACACTCGAGTCCGGGGATCTCGCTTTCCCCGGGAGGCGGTGGGTAGAAGCCACGGACCTGCAGGAGGTCGGCTCGGTTGAGCGCGGTCGCTCGGACGCCGACGAGCATCTCGTCGGCAGCGATCTGCGGTCGTTCGGCGTCGACGATTCGAAGTACCGGCTCTCCGCCGGACTCCGAGGGGTCTGCTTCCAAAGCTCGCATGGTCAGCTCTCCTGATGGCGCTCGGGGTTGAATCGGGGAACCGTCTCAGGGGTAGATCTTGTGGAGCATACGCGGGTACGGAATCGTCTCCCGCAGATGCGGCACGCCGCTCATCCATGCGACGAAGCGTTCGAGACCCATGCCGAAGCCGCTGTGCGGGAAGGTGCCATAGCGGCGCACGTCGAGATACCACTGAAAGGCCTCCTGAGGCAGTTCGTGCTCCTCGATCCGCTGCAGTAGAAGATCGTGGTCGTGGATTCGTTGGCTACCGCCGATAATCTCGCCGTAGCCCTCCGGGGCGATGACGTCGAGCGCGAGAGCCAGCTCCGGATCTTCGGGATCTGGCTGCATGTAGAACGCCTTGATCGACGACGGGTAGTGCGTGACGAGCACGGGCCGATCGAAGTGATTGGCGAGCAGCGTCTCCTCCTCGGCGCCGAAGTCGTCGCCGAACGTGACCTCTTGACCCGCCTTCGCGAGGAGGTCGATGGCCTCGGCATAGCGAATCCTCGGCAGCGGCTTGGCAACGTTCTCCAGCTTCTCCACGTCTCGTTCGAGGAGACGGAAGGGCTCGGCGCATCGCTCGACGACCCGGCCCACGACTTCTGCAAGAAAGTCCTCCGCCAGCTGACAGAGACCTTCGAACTCGAGAAACGCGACTTCCGGCTCGACCATCCAGAACTCCATGAGGTGGCGGCGCGTTTTGGACTTCTCGGCACGGAACGTCGGCCCGAAGCAGAAGACCTTGCCGAAGGCGGCCGCCGCCGGCTCGAGGTACAGCTGCCCGGACTGACTCAGGAAGGCCGGATCGCCGAAGTAGTCGGTCTCGAAGAGCGTCGAAGTGCCCTCGCACGCCGCCGGCGTCAGAATCGGGGAATCGATCAGCACGAAGTCGCGCGAGTGAAAGTAGTCGCGGATGGCTGCGACGGCCTCGGAGCGCACCTTGAGCACGGCCCTCTGACGCGACGAACGGAGCCAGAGGTGGCGATGCTCCATCAGGAAGGCCGTTCCGTGCTCCTTCTTGCTGATCGGATACTCCTCCGCCGGCAGAGCTTCCAAGGCGAACGATGCCGCCTGGATCTCCACCCCGCTCGGCGAGCGTTCGTCCGCAGCCACCGTGCCGATGACGCTGATCGTGGCCTCCTGCACCGATTCCTGCAGAGCCTCCCAGGAGCTCTCGTCCACTTGCTTCTTCGAGACCACGCACTGCACGACACCCGAGCCGTCGCGCAGCTGTACGAAGCCGAGCTTGCCGCTCGACCGTCGGTTCTCGACCCATCCGAGGAGGCGTACCTCTTCGCCGACGTGGTCTTTGAGAGTGGATACCGGCGTCGCTGGGCCTGCGGTCATGATCTGCTCCTTCGCTGCATTCCGGCCGATGCTAAAGGCCACCAGCAGTCGTGGCAACGGTCAGAGAACCCTCGGCGAACAGAGCCGTCCGAAGGTCAGCCGGCTGCGTCGGCCGGCAGCTCCTCGAGCGCACTGAGAGCCGCGGCCAGCTCAGCCTTCTTCTTGCTTCCGCCGCTCCCCACGCCGCGCCGCTGGCCGTCGACCAGGCATTCGACCATGAACTCCTTGGCGTGATCGGGGCCGGTCGAGCTCAGCACGCGATAGACGGGCAAGGCGGCCCCTCGCGCCTGCTGAAACTCCTGGAGCCTGGTCTTGGCATCCTGCCCCTCGAGACTCGGCTGTGCGATCAAGCGCTCCTCGAAGAAGTCCGACAACAGCCTTTGAAGAGGCTCCAGGCCTCCATCCAGAAAGAGCACGCCGAGAACTGCCTCCATGGCGTCGGCAAGGAGCGAGTCTTTGTCCCGACCGCCGCTCTGTTCCTCGCCAAAGCCGAGTCGCAGCGCCTCCCCCAGCTCCAGGTCTCGCGCGAGTGCGGCCAGCACCTGCCAGCTGACGAGATAGCTCTTGCGGCGAGCAAGCCTCCCTTCCGGGAGGTCCGGGAAACGGTCGCAGAGCCAGTAGGCGCACGCGAGGCCGAGCGCCGCGTCGCCCAGAAACTCCAGTCTCTCGTTGTGGCCCACGCCATGCTCACCCGCGTAGGAACGGTGCGTGAGCGCCTGCTCGAAGAGCTCGATCCGGGCGAACGTGTGGCCGCTACGCTCCTCAATGCGGCGACGGAGTCGGTTCACTGCGCCCATGTCTCGATGTTACCCGGCGTTTCAGCGGCGCTTGAACTGTCGCTCGAAATCGATGTCTTCCATGCGCAGGATGATGGGTCGACCGTGAGGGCAGCTCCAGGGGTTCTCTGAGTCGAACAGATCGGAGATCAAGCGCTCCATCTCGTCCTGATGCAGCGGATGATGGATCTTTACGGCAGAGCGGCACGCCATACTCGCCGCCAGTTCGTCGACGAGCTGGCGCCCCAAGACGTCCGCGCCGTCGTCCTTGAGGCGTGAGGCCAGATCCCGCAGCACTTCGGCAGCGTCCTCGACCCTGAGGCGCGCTGGTAGCTTGGAAAGAGCCACGGTGCCGGCGGACAGGACGCTGATGCCGAAGCCCAGACGGTCGAGCGTCTCGGCCTGGTCCTCGAGCAGCGCGCTTCCGGCGATCCCGACCTCCAGCAGGACCGGTTCGACCAGCGTCTGGCTCTCGACCGGCCGGCCCTCGAGAGCGCCCAAAAACTGATCGTAGAGGATGCGCTCGTGCGCCACGTGCTGATCGACGATCAGCAGCGCGTCGGGAGCTTCCAGCAGGATGAGCGACCCCTTGTACTGACCAACGAGTCGGAGAGACTGCCGTCCTTTCCGGTTCCCCGACAACGGCACCGGAGTACGGGCCGGTTCTCGGTACGAGACCTCGGCCAAGCCTTGCTGACGCGGAGGCGTCTCGCTCGCGCCGGAGACGCTCGGCATGAGGTCGTCCAGCATGTGAGACGGAAGCGTGCTCGAAGCTCCGAGTCCTTGCCAGCGAGGTCGGACGCCGTCGTCCTGGAGCGGTTGGACCTCAGCGAGTGGCGCCGGCACCTCGCCGCGCGCTTCCTGGAGCGCCCGCCGCAGAGCGTTGTAGACCGTTCCGAAAATCGCCTCGTCGCGAAAGCGCACCTCGGCCTTCTGAGGGTGGACGTTGACGTCGACCGACTCCTCCGGCACAGCCAGGTAGAGAAAGAGCGAGGGAAAGCGGTCGGTCTTCCACTCGTTCCGCACGCAGCGATAAAAGACCGAAAGCAGCCGGCGATCCTTCAGCAGTCGTCCGTTGACGAAGACGAACGACTTACGCCCTTTGGAGGTCTCTGGGGCACCGACGAAACCGCCGACCATCGAGCTGCCGCGGATCTCGGTGAGCTTCGAGGCCAGCTCGGAGCCGAAGAGCTGCGCGATCCGCTCCAGGTAGGCCGCGGCGTCGCTGCCGCTGCGTGGCGCATCGAGGACCTCCTTGCCCTCGTGGCGAACGCGAAAAGAGATCTCCGGATGGGCGAGCGCGTAGCCCTGCACGACCTCGAGACAGCGCCGCGTCTCCGTCGCGTCGCGCTTGAGGAACTCGCGACGCGCAGGAACGTTGAAAAAGAGAGACCGAACCTCGAGACGCGTTCCCACGGGCGACGCGGTGGGCTCCTTTCTCAGAATCTCGCCGCCCTCGATCTCGACGAGGAAACCCTCCCCTGGCGCCGTCGCTGTCACGAGGCGCGTCTTGGAAACCGAGGCAATCGAGGCCAGGGCTTCGCCGCGAAAGCCGAGAGTGCCGACGTTCTCGAGATCGGCGAAGGTCTCGATCTTGCTCGTGGCGTGACGCTGAAAGGCCCGCTGGGCGTCCTCCACGTCCATCCCCGAACCGTCGTCGCGAAGAGAGATCCACACCTTTCCGCCGCCCTCGAGATCGAGGTCGATGCGCGTCGCCCCCGCATCGATCGAGTTTTCCATCGCCTCTTTGACCACCGAGGCCGGGCGCTCGACGACCTCGCCCGCCGCAATCTGGCTGATCAGGTGATCGTCGAGCAGTCGTATCCGGGACACTGGCTCTCCTCAGGCAACAACCGGGCCGTCGAGGCCTTCCGCGAAGCCCCCCGCGCCGAAGGCCAGCCGGGCCCGGGCGGCGGCGAGACGGGCGACCGGCACCCGATACGGCGAGCAGCTGACGTAGTCGAGACCGCAACGTTCGAAGAACTCGATCGAGTGGGGCTCACCGCCGTGCTCGCCGCAGACGCCGAGCTTCAAATCGGGTCTCGCCATGCGCCCGCGTCGCGAAGCGATCTCCACCAGCTGGCCGACACCGTCGACGTCGAGGCGCTCGAACGGATCGTAGGGGACGACCCCCTCTTCGATGTAGCTTGGTAGGAATCGCCCGACGTCGTCGCGCGAATAGCCGTAGGTCATCTGCGTCAGGTCGTTTGTTCCGAACGAGAAAAAGTCCGAATGCAAAGCGATGCGGTTCGCCATCAGTGCTGCTCTCGGCACCTCGATCATCGTCCCCACCAGGATCTCGAGCGAACTGCCCGCTGCTTCGAGAAGTGACTCGACGCGGTCCACGACCAACTGTCGCAGACGGACGATTTCCTCCTCGACTCCGGTCAGAGGGATCATGATCTCGGGCCTGACGGAGAGCCCTTCGCGGGCGACGGCCAAGGCCGCCCGAACGATCGCTTCCACCTGCATCTCGTAAACCGCGGGATGCGTCAGACCCAGCCGGCAGCCTCGATGGCCGAGCATCGGATTCGTTTCTTCGAGGCCCGCGGCCACGTCACGAACGGCTTCGATGCTCTCGTCCATCTGCTCCGCGAGGCGCGCCAGCGCCTTCTCGCCGTGGGGCAGGAACTCATGAAGCGGCGGGTCGAGCAACCGGATCGTCACCGGCAGCCCGGCGAGCGCGCGGAAGATGCCCTCGAAGTCCTCTTGCTGCATCGGCAACAGCTTCTCGAGCGCCGCCGCGCGCCGCTCTTCGTCGCGCGCCAGGATCATCTGGCGCACCCAGGCAATGCGCTCTTCGTGAAAGAACATGTGCTCGGTCCGGCATAGACCGATGCCCTGAGCACCCAGGGTGCGCGCCACTTGCGCATCCTCCGGCGTATCCGCGTTGGCGCGCACTCCGAGGCGACGCTCGCGGTCGGCCCAGCCGCAGAGCAGGACGAACGCTTCCACCGCCTCACTCCGAGGCTGAGAACCGTCGCCGAGGAGTGCCGTCGTGACCTCGGAGGGGTGGGCCCGCAGAAGACCGGAAAGCACCTCGCCGCGGCTGCCGTCGATCGACAGGAACTCGCCCTCCCCGTACGCGCGCTCACCGACGCGGAGCTCCTGCGCCATGTCGTCCACGACCAGATCGTCAGCGCCGACGATGCAGGGCTTGCCGAGGCCGCGCGCGACCACGGCGGCGTGTGACGTCATCCCGCCGCGCGTCGTCAAGATCCCCGAAGAGGCGTGCATACCGACGATGTCCTCCGGCGAGGTTTCGTTGCGCACCAGGATGACGGAGCCTTCCTGCGCCATCTCCGCTGCGCGCTCGGCGGTGAAAGCGATGCGTCCGGACGCGGCTCCCGGCCCGGCGGCGAGTCCCTGCGCCAGCAGGCGCCCCTCGTCGACGGCCCGCTGGCGCTCCGCCAGCTCGAAGACGGGTGCCATCATCTGTACGAGATGTTGGGGCTCGACGCGTCGCACCGCTTCGCGCCGATCGATGAGCCGCTCACGCACCATGTCGACGGCGATCTTCACGGCCGCGGGACCGCTGCGTTTGCCGGCCCGTGTCTGCAGCATGAACAGCTTGCCATGCTGGATCGTGAACTCGAGATCCTGCATGTTGCGGAAGTGTCGCTCCAGAATCCCGCAGACCTCTTCGAGGGTCTCGTAGGCCTGTGGAAAGCGAGCAGCGAGACCGGCTTCCCCCTCCGTCGGAGCAATGGAGCGCGGCGTGTGGGTCCCCGCGACGACATCTTCCCCTTGCGCGTTCAGCAGATACTCGCCGTAGAGCTCGAGCTCCCCCGTCGATGGGTTGCGAGTGAACGCGACGCCGGTCGCGCAATCCTCTCCTCGATTGCCGAAGACCATCGCCTGCACGGTGACGCCGGTGCCGAGATCTTCCGGAATGTCCTGAATTCGCCGGTACTGGCGCGCCCGAGGGTTGTCCCAGCTCTCGAAGACGGCGCCGATCGCTCCCCACAGCTGCTCCTGCGGATCCTGAGGGAATTCCTGACCGTGCTCCGCCAGGATCTCCTTCATTCGAGCAATGAGCCCGTCGAGCGCCTCGATGGAGAGCTCTTGATCGCTGTCGCAGCCCGCGGATGCCACGGCCTCCTGCACGGCAGCGTAGAAGTCTTCGTAGGGCACACCGAGCACGACGTCGCCGTACATGGTCAGCAGGCGGCGATAGCAGTCGCGCAGGAAGCGACCGGACTCCTCATCCGAGGCCGCGGCGACGATTTCGTCGTTGAGACCGAGGTTGAGGATGGTGTCCATCATGCCCGGCATCGAGATCGCCGCACCGGAACGGACCGAGAAGAGGAGCGGTCGTTCCGCGCTACCGAAGCCGCTGCCGAGAGCCGTTTCGACCCGAGACAGATGCTCGGCGATCTGATCCCCGAGTCCGTCGGGATACTGGCCCCCGGTATTGCCGTAGGCGCGGCAGACGTCGGTCGTCAGCGTGAAGCCTGGAGGCACCGGGATACCGAGCAGGCTCATCTCGGCCAGGCCGGCTCCCTTTCCGCCCAACAGCTCCTTCTGCTCGCCGCTGCCCTCGGCCGCGCCGTCGCCAAAGGCGTAGACGTACTTTCTCTCACCCGGAATCGCTTCTGTCGTCATCTTCTCTGTCTCCGCATCTGGTGTCGGCCGCGAGTGATTGTCGCACGCAGACCTGCGAAACGCAGCGCCCGGGAGCCGTGGAATCGACCGGCTCCGACGTCGGCTCAAGCGCCGAGGGCGGCCAGACGCAGGGGCGTGCTGTAGGCACGGTGCACCGCCTGGATGAGCGCCAAACGGTTCTCGCGCAGACTGTCGATCCCGTCCCGGATCAGAACCTCGGAGAAGAAACGCTCGACGCCGTCGTTGAGCTCGCACATCAGACCGAGCCAGCGCTTGGCGTCGTCGACGGACATCGCCTCCTCGAGGCCCGGCTTCAAACGGCTCAGCAGAACGAAGAGGTCCTTCTCCGCCTCTTCGGTGAGCATGCGAACGTCGATCGACGCTTCCGTCGATTCGAGCAGCAGATCGACGAGGCGCGTCGCCGTTTTGACCAGATCCTCCAGCTCGGGAGCCGTGCGCAGCGAGTGCAGGACGGAGACCCGATGCCGTACCGTCGAAACCTGACGGCCTCCCGCGGGACTGTCGAGAATGGCCCGCAGCGTCGACTCCGAGTAACCATCGGCACCGAGGACCGCCAGCAGCCCCTCATCGAGTAGCTGGCACAGCGAGCGCGCCAGCTCAGGCGCCCTTCCCGAAAGCTCCGGACGCGCTGCGATGGCACGCGTCACGACCCGGTGCAGGTCGAGACCGAGAGAATCCGACGACAGAGCTCGCACGACCCGACGAGACAGCGCTCGGGCTCCGTAGCGGTCGACGCCGGCCCGCTCGGGAACCGACGGCAGCTCGTCCAGCTCCGCGAGGGAGACGAGCGTGTCGAGATGCTCTGCCAGCAGCACCAGGCGGCCGGGCTGGCTCTCCGGCAGCGTCTCGCCGCGCACCTGGCCGCATTCGTAGATCGCCTGCCAGACGCTGTCCGGATAGCCTTCACTTCGCGCCAGCAAGCCGCCGTAGACACCTCGCAGCGTCGGCAGAGCGCGAACGATGTGGGTGGAGCGATCCGCGTCGAGCAGAGACGCGGCTTCGGAGACGATGTCCGGGCTGACCCCCGACGATTCGCCCAGGTCATGGGCCAGCGACGACGCCAGGCGTCCCAGTCGTGCCGCTCGTCGGGTCACCTCCTCCGCGGCATCGGTCCCGACGCGCTGCGCCAGCGGCACGAGTCGATCCCGGTCGTGAAGGTCACGTAGCCCGCGCAGCAGGCCGCCCACGGCCCATTCGAAGCCGAAACGAATCCGTCCTCGCGGGTCATCCGGCCGATCGATGACTGCGAGAAAGCAGGGCAGGAGCTCACCCTCCGAGTTTCGCACGGCGATCACCTGACGAAGCTCGCCCAGCGCCGTCACCAGAAGCTCCTTGGGCAAAGTCAGGAAGGAGGAATCGAAGCGTCCCAGAATGCCGGTCGGGCACTCGCAGCCAGCGGCAAGGCGATCGAGCAGTGGACCGGTGCCCTGAGGCAGGCCGCCCTCGTCACGCGCCAACGTCTCGAACCTCTCGAGCAAGGCGGATCGGCGATCCGCGAAGCGGGGCTCGATGCCGAACTCGGCAAGCAGTTGACCGTAGTGTTCGACGCTGCGGACCGGCACCGCCTTGGGTGACAGGACCGGATGGCCGACGGTCGTGTTGGTCGCCTTGACTCCGAGAACCTCGAGCGGCAGCGTTTCGCCGTCGAGCAGCGCCAGGATCCCTTCGATCGGCCGGAACCAGGGGCCGCGGTCGCGTCCCCAACGCATCGGTTCAGGCAGTTCGAGGCCGGCGATGCCCTGGGCCACGGCCGCGGCGATGGTCTCCTCACGCCCCGGTCCGGTCGGTGCGTACCAGACCAGAAACTCCTCACCCTCGCGCGTCTCCGTCTGCAGGTCTTCGACGCCGATACCGTGCGCTTCCAGGAAGGCCTGGAGCTCAGGGGTCGCCTCCCCGCGCTCGTCGAGCCCGGCGGCCACGGCCGGGCCGAGCACCGCCTCCGAGCCGCGCTCCTGGTCCGGCAGTCCTCGGAGCAGGATCATCACCCGACGTCCGGTGAAGGAGGTCGACGACTGTCGCGGACCGACCTCGCTCTCCCGCAGCGAACGGATCAGCGAGTTCTTGAGACGCAGGGTCAGACCGGCGAGCGAGCTCGGCGGCAGACCTCCTGTCCTCAGCTCGAGAAGCAGCTCAGACACCGAGCCTCCGGATCACACCGCTGCGTGAAGCGTCGGGGCTCAACGGAAAGCCGTCGCGACGACGCTCTTCCAGCCAGCGCCGAGCGCAGAAGTCGACGACAGCACCGACACGTGTCTGCCAGGCGGCGGCCGCCTCTTCGAGAGAGGCTCCGCGCCGACAGGCGCCGACGACCGCTTCGTGTGCGAGGACGAAGGCCTCGAGGATGAGGCCGTCGTCGAGCAGCTCCATGGCGCGCCGGCAGACCTCGTCGACGTGCGCTTCGACCTCCGCGTCCTCGCGGGCGGGCCCGCCGAAGAGCTTCGACAGCTCAGCCTCCTCCGCCGCTCGAGCCTCGCCGTAGGAGAGCCCCGGGGCCCAGTCGACGTCATAGAGGGAGAGGCTGCGCTGCTGGAGCAGTGCGAGTCGCTCCAGGTCGAGCGACAGCGCCAGCGTGACCGGCTCGAGCACCTGACTCGCCGCGCGCTGAAAGTAGGACAGCCAACCGCTGTCGACGCCGTCGATCAGCAGCCTCCAGCCCACGCCCTGAAGCCCCAGGACCGCGTTGCGTCGGGCCTGGTCAGCGAAGCGCACGTCTCTCTGTTCGAGCTCGAAGCCCATCGCGCGCAGGAGGTCGAGCATCAGCCCCTGCGGCGGCTCGTCCGGCTCCTTGAACAGAGCGCTCAGACGCAGGCTGGCCACGGGAAAGTGCTCCGAGTCCAAATCGGCGAGCTGCGGACGCAGAACACGCTGCACCTGCACGGAGGACCAGGGCTCCGGTCCGAGAAGGCGAAAGTACGCCTGCGACTCGAAGAGAGGATCGACCAGGTCGTGGCGCGGCGGACCGAGCACGGTACAGTCTCGCGCAGCGAGCAGGTCGGTGCCGCGGGACGCGAGCTCCTGGATCGTTGCCGGGGGCATCAGGTCTCTCCTTGCAACGTCGATCGAGGATGCACGAGGGGTCTCACGGAGCGCACGAGGGCCGCCCAACTTCGGCCAGGGTTCGCTTCAGAACGACATAGCTGCGCAACTCTTCCCCCAGAAACTCGCGGCGAACTCGCGCGGTGAGCTCCTCGACCCGCTCCAGAAGATCGGATCCCGGCGGATTCGCAGCGGCGATGTCCTGCACGCGCTGTGCCGAGATCCGACGCAGAAACCCGAGGACTCCCGGTCCTACTCTGAGGCCCGATTGGCCTCGGGCGCAGTCACCGCACACCAGACCGTCGACGCCGTCGAGCAGGACGGCGAGATCGTCCAGATCCCGTCCGCAGGCGGGGCATTCGGAGGGATGCGGGAAGATGCCCGCCAGTCGCAACATCCAGGCTTCGTAATAGCGACCGACGAGCGCTTCGTCGACGCGATCGTTGAGGAGAGCGTCGAGGCAGGAGTCCAGCAGGCGGAAGAGTCGCGGGCTCTCTTCGTTCTCCTGCACGAAGACCGTCGCCTGCTCCGCCAGATAGGTGCCCAACAGAAGCCCTTCGAGTTCGTTCTGCAAACCGGTCGCCGGCCGTTCGAGATGCACCTCTCGCAGCCGGGCCAGGTCCGAGCTCTCCTTTTCGAACCAGCCGCAGCGCAGCCGGGCCAAGAGGTGCAGCTGCCCGGCGTAGCGCGAGTACTTGGTCCGCGCCCCTTTGGCCACCGCGCGCACTTTGCCGTACTCCGGTGTGATCAGCGTGACGATCCGGTCGCGATCGCCGAGATTGCTCACCTCGACGACGAGGCCGACGGAATCGAGAAGCCGCATCGCTCAGCCGAGCAGGAAGTCGATCATGGCGAAGGCGAGTGAGAAGTAGACGACGATCCCCATGATGTCGCTCGTCGTCGTCACCATCGGGCCCGCGGCCACCGCCGGGTCGACGCCGAAGCGTTCGAAAAGGAGCGGCACGATACTGCCCGTGAACGAGGCCAGCAGAATCGCAGCGACGAGAGAGACGCCGACGATCAGCGAGAAGGTCGGGTTGCGTTCGACCACCCAGGCGCCGAGAGCGACCAGCAGCCCGGACACCAGGCCCAGCAGAAGACCGACGCGCACCTGCTGCAGCACGAAGGCCATGTTGCGTCCCGACCCCGGAGAGAGGCGGCCGGTCGAAATGCCGCGGACGGCGATCGTCGACGTCTGAGCGCCGATGTTGCCGCCCATGCCCATGACCACGGGAGCTCCCATGATCAGGAAGAGCGCCTCTTGAAGGCGCACCTGGAAGAGCTCCATCAGCAGGCCGGTGACGCAGAGGCCGACCAGGTTGACGAGGATCCAGGGCAGCCGGATGCGGGCCACCTTCCAGGACTTGGCCTGATAGAGCAGCTCGTCGTCGGTCGTACCGACCATCTTGAAGAAGTCCTCTTCGGCCTCCTCCTGAACGATGTCGATGACGTCGTCGACGGTGACGATGCCCACGAGGCGGTTGATCTCGTCGGTCACCGGGATCGCCAGCAGGTCGTAGCGCGACGCCAGCTGGGCCACCTCTTCCTGATCGGTCTCCGTGTGAACACGGATGACCGAACGATTCATGATGTCGCCGAGGCGCTCGCCCGGATCGGTGAGGAGCAGCTGGCGCAGCGACGTCACGCCCGAGAGGTCTCCCTCGTCGTCGACGACGTAGAGGTAGAAAACCATCTCCACCTCGCCGAGCTCGCGCAGGCGAGAGATCGCCTGCCCCACCGTCGTCTCCTCGCTCAGCGCGAAGAACTCGGTGTTCATGATGCGCCCAGCGGAGTCGTCGGCATAGGTCAGCTGCGTCTGTAGTTCGTCGCCCTCGCTGACCTCCATCAGACCGACGACCTGCTCGCGTAGCTCCTCTGGCAGTACGTCGACCAGAGCGACCGTGTCGTCCATCTGCAGGGGTCTCAGCAGATCCGCGATCTGCTGCGCGCTGAGCTCCTGCAGAACGCTCAGCATGGTGCTCGGCTCGAGCGCCAGCAGGACCTCACCCGCGACCTCACCGAAGTCCTCCAGCGCGATCAGAAAGACCTCGAGCTGTTCGGAGGGTGTGAGCAGCTCGAGCGTCTTGGCAACGTCCTCCGGACGCACCTTGCCGATGACCCGCGAAATGTTGCGGTTGGCGCCGCGTCGCACGAAACGACGCACGGTGTCGGCAAGTCGGTGAGCGCGCCGATCGAGAGCCTGAGGGGAGGACTGCATCGGCGCGATGCTATCGGAAGACGGGGCCCCGGAAAGTCCCCGGTTGGAGGAACTTACACGAGTCTCTGAGCCTCACGCTCGAGCTCGCCCAAGCGCCGAGCGTTCTCGCGCCACGCCGTCTCCTGCTTGACGTGAAGATCGAGGTGAACGGGGCCTCCGAGATACTCGATGAGATCGTGTCGAGCGAGGGTTCCGATCTTCTTGATCATCTCTCCGCGTCGGCCGATCACGATCTTCTTCTGGCCGCCGCGCTCGACCAGGATCGTCGCGGCGATCCGAATCGCGGCCCCTTCAGGCTCCTGCCAGTCGTCGATCACCACCGCAGTGGCAAAGGGCAGCTCCTCACGCAGCAGCTCGAGGAGTTTCTCGCGTATCCGCTCGGCCACGAGAAAGCGCTCGCTGTGTGGGGTCAAGAGCTCTTCGTCAAACTCGGGCTCGCCCTTCGGGAGCCGTTCGAAGATCAGATCCAGAACGACGTCGCAGCCTTCGCCGTCGAGTGCACTGATCGGCACGATCGCCTCGAAGAGTCCGGTGGCATGCCAGTCTTCGATCATCGGCAAGAGCTTGGGCTTGCTGCAGATGTCCGTCTTGTTGAGCGCGAGCAGTGCCTTTTTCTGAGCTCCACGGACAAGCTCGACCAGGCGTTCGTCGACACCTCGCCGCCGGACCGTGCTGTCGACGACCACGACGATGAGGTCGGCCTCGACGAGCGCGTCGCTCACGGAACGCACCATCCGGCGGTTCATCCGATGCTGAGGCTTGTGGATCCCAGGCGTGTCCAGAAAGACGACCTGGCCGCGCTCTTCGCTCAGCACTCCGACGATGCGTGAGCGCGTCGTCTGTGGCTTGTCCGAGACAATCGCCACCTTCTCTGCGAGGAGGTGGTTCATCAGCGTGGACTTGCCGGCGTTCGGTCGACCAAGAAGGATGACGCGCCCGGCGCCTCGGGACTCGCTGCTTTCGCTCATGTGTGGATTCTGTGCGCTCCGAGGCGCAGCGGCAACGTCGACTTCGGCAACGTCAAGGCAGGAGCTCTTCGCGCAATCGCAGCTCGAGAGCGACCATCTCGCCGTCATCGCTCTCGTGGTCGTACCCGAGGCAGTGCAGGATCCCGTGCAGCGCGAGGAGCTGGACTTCCGTCTGAAGGTCGTGCCCTTCCTCCTGACCCTGGCGGCGCGCGGTCGGGAGCGAGATGACGATGTCCCCCAGATGTCGACCTTCGACCGTCTCCTCGCCCTCGAAGCTGAGCACGTCGGTCGGGCCGTTCTTGCCCCGGTAGCTGCTGTTGAGACGAGTGATCTCCTCGTCGTCCGTGAGACGGACCGTCAGAGTGCCGGCACTCGCACCGGCCTCTTCGAAAGTGGGCAGGACTCTCTCCAGCCATGCGCCGAGCGACTGCTCGAAGTCCACCCCGGCGCAGACCGACTCGTCGACGAGGAGCTCGACCCCGTAACCGAGTCCGTCAAGCGCGGCCATCGACGACCCGAAGTCCGGGCTTCTCCGAGTCCTTGAAGTTGAAGCCGGGGTAGTCGACGCGCTTGTGGTACGTGTTGAGGAGGACCCTTTCGAAGGCTTCGGCAACGCGGTTCAGATCGCCGAGCGTGAGATCCGATTCGTCGAGCTGTTGGTCCTCGAGGCAGTCGTCCTGAATCTGCCGCAGCAGGGCACGGACGCTGACCGGACTGGGATTCGTCAGCGTACGGCTCGCAGCCTCGACAGCATCGGCGTACATCAGAACGCCCATGACCTTGTTCTGGGGACGCGGACCCGGATACCGGAACCCCTGCTCGGACAGCTCCTCGCCTTCGCCCGCCTGTTCCTTGGCGCGGTTGTAGAAATAGCTGATCCGGCGCGTGCCGTGATGCTGTTCGATGGCGTCGACGATCGGCTGCGGAAGGCGGGCCTCCTGTGCCAGCTCCACGCCTTCTTTGACGTGGTTGATGACGATGAGACTGCTCATCGTCGGCGCCAGCTTGTCGTGGGGGTTCTGACCGTGCTGGTTCTCGACGAAGTACTGGGGCCTGAGGATCTTTCCGATGTCGTGGTAAAGCCCGCCGGTGTAGGCAAGAGCCGGGTTCGCACCGATCGCTTCGCAGCCGGCCTTGGCCAGGTGAGCGACCATGAGCGAGTGCTGAAAGGTGCCGGGGGCCTCGAACGCGACACGCTGCAGAAGAGGCAGATTGGTATCGGACAGCTCGAGTAGCTTGATGTCCGTGGTGACTGACAGCAGGCCCTCGAGCAGCGGCACGGCGAAGCTGGTCACGACCGCCACCAGCAGCCCCCCCAGAAAGGCGCAGGCCAGATCGAACCCGAGGGCGGACCAGGACAAGGATTCAGCGCCGTCGAGCGCCTCGAGCATGAGCACGGCCAGCATGCCGACGAAGCCGACGACGAGCCCCGCCCGCGCCACGGCGGTGCGCTCCTTGAGCCGGTCGAGGGCGTAGATCGCTCCCAACGAGACGGTCAGCGAGTAGAGGATGCCCCAGGACGAATCGCCGGAGACGAGGTAGCCCGCCACGACGGAGAGCGACAGCGCCGAGATGACAGCCACGCCGCGGCCGTAGAAGAGCGACGCGATCAACGCCAGCATGCCGAAGGGCAGCGCGTAGAGATAGCTGCGCTCTGCGTTGAACGGCTCGGCGTCGAAGGAGTTGGCGAGAGCCGCGGCGACCACGGTGCCGCCCTTCAGCAAGAGAAGCGAGAGCAGCAACAGGATGACCACGCCGCCGAACGTCGTCTCGCCCAGGCCCTCCGCCAGGCGACTGCGACGCAGTCCGAACCAGAGACCGACGGCGACCAGGACCAGCAGAAGGAAGCTACCGCCGAACGCCAGCAGCAGATTCGACCGCTGTCCTTCCCCGCTCAGCTCTTCGAGAACGGCGAGCGAGCCGGCGTCGAAGGTGTCGCCCTTGCGAACGATGACCTGTCCGCGCTGGATCTGCTGGAACACCTCTTCGGCTCCATCGGCAGCGGCCTGCCGGCGCGCCTGAGTCTCGCTCAGGTTGAGGTAGACGTTCGGCGGCACGTTGGCGACGAGGAAGTCCAGCAGCATCGAGCGCTGACGTCGGCTCCAACCGGACCAGCGACCGAGCTCTACCTCCAGGTATTCAGCGACCTCGTTCGGATGACCACGAAAGGCGAAGAGATCGAGCTGCACCCGTTCCTGACCTGACTGAAGGCTTCGAACACGGACTCCCTGCAGCCGGTTCTCCAGAAGCAGAGGCTTGTTGGCGACGACGCCGCTGCGAAGGATCGACCGCGATAGGGAGCGAACGCGGTCTTCGAGCTCCGGCGAAAAGCCTCGTGTCCAAAGCTCACTGAGGATCTCGGGCTCCACTCTCAGTGTCGTACCGCTCGCGACGCGCTGGGCCAGGATCTCCGTGAAATCGGATGCACCTTCTTCCTCGGCCTCCGACTCCTGACGGGTCTGGCGACCGATCTGGAAGAGGCGCGCAAACTGCTCGTCTTGCTGACTGCCCTTGGCGTAGTCGAAGTCGTAGACCGGCAGGACGCCCTCACGCGCCCTCGTCTTCTTCTCCTCCGTCGTCTCTCGATCGAGGACCAGCACGTTCTGAGTGGCGAGGTAGTCGCGCGTGGCGATCTCCCCTTCCTGCACGTCCGGAGAGAACAAGAGATCGGCCGGTGCCAGGAACCAGAGCCCGAAGGCGACGAAGAGAGCGCCCCAGAAACGATCGACGCACAGGAGCCGGTTCCAGCGCTCGCGCGTCGGACGGCGCACACGTCGCACGGGTGCCGAACCGCCGCCCTTCGACTTTCCCTTGCCCTTGCCGCGCAACTTCGGCTCGCGGTCCTTGCTCGAGCGACTCAATCGCCACCCTCAGGGGTCGTTTCCGGGGCATCGTGCTCTCGACGGGCATCGTGCTCACCGTAGGCTGTGACGATACGCTGCACGAGATCGTGACGAACGACGTCTCGACGACCGAAGCGGACGAAGGCGATGCCCTCGACGTCCTGAAGCACCTGCGAGGCGTCGACGAGGCCGCTGCGCCGGCCGCTCGGCAAGTCGATCTGGGTGACGTCGCCGTTGATCACGGCCTTCGAGCCGAAGCCGATCCGCGTCAGGAACATCTTCATCTGCTCGGGCGTCGTGTTCTGTGCCTCGTCGAGGATGATGAACGCGTCGTTCAACGTGCGGCCACGCATGAACGCAAGCGGTGCAACCTCGATGATCTCGCGCTCGATCATGCGGCTGACCTTGTCGAAACCGAGGATGTCGTAGAGGGCGTCGTAGAGCGGGCGCAGATAGGGATTCACCTTCTCTGCGAGATCACCAGGCAGGAAACCGAGCTTCTCGCCCGCTTCGACTGCAGGTCGCGCGAGAACGATGCGGCGCACCTTCTTCTCGACCAGGGAAGCTGCAGCGAGCGCTACGGCCAGGTACGTCTTGCCCGTTCCGGCCGGCCCGACCGAGATGACGAGATCGTGCTCGAGCATCGCCCGGATGTACTGCTGCTGCACCAGCGACCGGGGTTCGACGAAGCGGCTGGCGGCCGCCAGCACACCCTCGCTACCGAAGAAGTCGATCAGCGAGCTGTCGGGCTGCTCCTGAATCACACGGATACTCGTCTTGAAGTCGTTGGCGCTGAGGCGGCGACCGCTTTCGATCAGCGTCGAGAGATCTTCGAGCAGACGGCTCGCGGAGAACACGCTCGCCTCGTTCCCGGTCACCAGAAACTCGGCGCCCCGAGCGGTCACCTCCACACCGAAGGCACGCTCGATGCGCGCCAGGTTGCCGTCGTTCGGACCACAGATCGCGCGCGCTGCGCTCTCTGCGACCGTCACTCGATTCTGTACCGCTTCGCCAGTCGATACGGGGCCCAAGGTGATCCTCCGACTGTGATGAACGAGGGCCCCGACGGGCCGGGCTCAGTCTAGCAGCGGCCGAGGCTCAGCTCGCCCCACCATAGTCGTAGAAACCTCGCCCGCTCTTTCTGCCCAGACGACCTGCCTGCACCATCTGTTTCAGTAGCGGCGGCGGGGCAAAGCGAGCTTCGCGGTACTCGTCGAACATGATGTCGGCGATGAAGTAGATCGTGTCGAGGCCGATGAAGTCGAGCAGAGTGAAGGGGCCCATCGGGTGGCCGCAACCGAGCTTCATACCGGTGTCGATGTCTTCCAGCGTACCGATCCCGTTTTCGTAGGCGCGAATCGCATCCAACAGGTACGGCACCAGCAGACGATTGACGATGAAGCCCGAGTTGTCCTTGCAGGCGATGGGCGTCTTGCCGAGGGACTCGACGAAAGCCCAGGAGCGATCGAAGGCGTCGTCGGAGGTCACCAGAGTGCGAATCACCTCGGTCAGCTTCATTGCGGGAACCGGGTTGAAGAAGTGAATACCGACGAACCGGTCCGGCCGTCCGGACCCTGCGGCGAGCTGCGTCAGCGTCAACGACGAGGTGTTCGAAGCGAAGAGCGCCGACTCCTGAACCACCGCGTGGAGGTCATCGAAGAGCTGGGCCTTGACCTCACGGTTCTCGACGATGGCTTCGATGACGAGGTCACAGTCGGCGAGCGGCTCCAAAGAGACCGTGCCTTCGATGCGCGCGAGCGTGTCCTCGAAATCCGACGGCGAGATCCTCTCCTTGTGCAGCTGTCGCTCGAGCGACGCACGCAGCGACTCCAGGCCCGCGTCGAGCGGCTCCTGCGCAACCTCGCGTACAACGGTGCTGTAGCCGGCCCGGGCCGCGACCTCCACGATCCCGCGACCCATGAGTCCACATCCGATGACACCGATCTTCTTCATCCGAATCTCCGCTGAGTAGTGTTCGCCGGCAGGGCGTGCAGGGCGCCGCCGCGCGGCAGCGAGACTAGCAGCCGGGACCGAGGCCGCAGCCGCCGGACGAAAGCTAGGAGGGCTCGAAGCGGCGGGTATCGGGACCGGTCGCTTCGATGCGGAGCACCAGGGTCGGTTTCACGTCGAAAGCAAGGCGCTCCGACCATTCCACGACTTTGATCGCCGCGGGATCCCCCAGGGCATCGAGCACACCGCTCGCCTCCACCTCCGCGGGATCGAGGCGATAGAGATCGATGTGCACCAGACGCTCGATCTCCTCGTCCCGGCATGGATACTCGTGGATCAGGGTGAACGTCGGCGACTGGACGGCGCCGTCCGTGACGCCGAGAGCCTCGGCGATCCCTTGAACGAGCACGGTCTTCCCCACTCCCATGTCGCCTTCCAGAAGCAGGATGCCGTCGGGCCTGAGTCGATCGACCAGAGAGGCCCCGAGCTGTCGCGTCTCCTCAGGGCCGCTGCTCTCGTGACAAGCGTCGCGCCCACCTCCGGCCTCGTCACTCATCTTCGATCTCCTGACGCGCGGCGCCGAGCTCGTCGACGATGTCTCCCGCCGTGAGTGCCGACGGGCCGGACCGAAGCGCAGCGCGATCGCCGGCGGCCCCGTGAAGGAAGACGCCAAGCCGGGCCGCCTCGAGCGGGGAGTGACCCTGAGCCAGCAGCGATCCGATGACTCCGGTGAGTACATCTCCCGAACCCCCGGTCGCCATCCCTGGATTGCCGGTGGTGTTCACCCAGACGGCGAGCTCGTCGTCGTCACCGCGCTCGGCCACCAGCGTCTGATGCCCCTTGAGCACCACGGTCGCCTGGGAGCGCTCGCTGGCCTCCTTCACCGCTTCCAGTCGGTCGTCCTGAATCTCTCGGGAAGTGCAGCCGAGAAGGCGCGCCAGTTCACCTGGATGGGGCGTGAGCACCGTCGGTGCCGAGCGCTCTGCGACCCTCTCCAGCCCGCCCTCCAGGGCGTTGAGGCCGTCAGCATCGAGGACCAGGGGACGCTCGATGACCGAGAGAGCGTCGAGCACCGCCGGAAATGCCTCCGGCCCCAGACCGGGGCCCAACGCAACCGCGTCCCGAGACGCGGAGGCCGAGGCGATCGCCGCGGTGGCGCTCGGCGACAGGGCACCGGTCGACGTCGCGGGCAGCCCTACGCTCATCGACTCGAGGCTCGCCGAGTCGACGGCTGCGAGCAGCGGCTCCGGTACACCGACCGTCACCAAGCCGGCGCCGCTGCGCAGAGCTCCCCGCGCTGTCAGCACCGCGGCTCCCGACATGCCGCGAGCCCCGCCGACGACCAGAAGGTGCCCGAACGTGCCCTTGTGCGACGAGCTGGGCCTCGGCACGACGACTTCCCGTAAGGAGGCGGACGTCGTCGCATGGACCCCTCCCGATGCCAGGACGCCCGAATCGACGAGGCGAGCCTCTTCGAACGGTACGCCCAGGCCGACGATACGAATCTCCCCACAGTAGAAACTCGCGGGATCGAGGAGATGCGCAACCTTGTGCGCAGCGAAGCTGACGGTCAGCGCGGCGGAGACCACAGGAGAATCGTCTCCACCGGGCAGCTGGGCCCGAGAGGCGTCGATCCCGGTCGGCACGTCGACGGCAACGACGACCGCCGAGGATCGAGCGAGCTCGGCCACGATCTCGGCCAGCTCTCCTGAAAGCGGGCGCGAGAGTCCCGTGCCCAGGAGTGCGTCGATCACCACGGCCGGTCGCTCGCGCAGGCGCTGGCGCAGACGCTCCAAGGTCAGCGGCTCGGCGGCAAGCCCCAGATTGAGAACCCACTCCCGCTGCTGCTCGCAGAGGGATCCTGGCGAAGCGTCGCGGCAGAGTGCTCGAGAGACCACGCCCCGCTCGAGGAGTCGGCGCATCATCGCCAGGCCGTCTCCACCGTTGTTCCCCGGCCCGGCGAGGACGAGCACTTCGCCGCACTCCGGGAACCGTTCGAGCAGCACGTCGGCGGCGTTGCGCGCGGCGTTCTCCATGAGCACCACCTGCGGCAGACCGATCTCCTCCATCGCCCAGCCTTCGAAGGCGACCATCTCCTCCGCGCTGAGGGCCCTCACGCCGAATCCTCTTCGGCGAGCAGACCGAGGCTGCTCAAGACTTCGACCGTCCTCGGACACTCGGCGCCGAGGCGGTGCTGCCGCACCCGGGCGACGAGCTCCTCCAGGTCAGCCGGCGTGTCCACATCGAACCCCTCCGACAGCAGAGCGTCTCTGAGTCCGAGCTCCGAGACGCGCACGCGACTCTCTTCGAGAACCGTCGACGTGCTCCAGGCGATCCCTTCGAAGAGACGAGGGGAAAGAACGTCGGCGCGCAGCGCGACGAGGTCGTAGCCGCCGTCGGGCACGGGTCCGAAGACGACGTCGACGTCACCGAGGAGTGCGAATGCTTCGGCGAGCCGCCGGGCGGGAAGGCCGGGATGATCCGACCCTACCGCGGCGACGGCTCGGTAGCCCCGCCCCACCGTCGTCTCCAAGGCAGAAAAGAGACGCTCTCCCAGCGTTTCCCCCGACTGTTCGAGAGCGGGCACACCGGCCGGGACAAGCTCGGGCTGTGCCGCGAGCTCGCCGTCGAGCGCCCAGGCGACGAGAAGGTCGAAAGCGCCGCGCGACAGAGAAGCAGACGTGTCGAGCACGAAAGCGGCATGCAGTCGCGCCGCCTCCGACTTGGAGAGTCGACCGATCAGACGTGTCTTCACCCGCCCCGGCTCCGCCGGTTTGGTGAAGAGCACGGCCGCACTGGCGACCGCAGAGAAAGCGGCCTCCGCCCCGGTCATTCGTGCTTTCCGGCAGCCCAGCCGCGAGACTCGAGTGCACGCTCGCCGAAATCCTTCGGCTCGTCCTCCAGATGCGTGGCGAGCGTGTCGTTCCATCGATTGAGGAAGCCGAAAAGAGAGATGACCGCGACGAGGTCGACGATCTGCGCTTCGTCGAAATGACGGCGGAGCTCCTCGAAGTGCTGCGGCGTCACCGCGTTGGGCACCAACGCAGCGTCTCGAGCCAACCGCAGAGCGGCGCGCTGCCGATCATCGAAGGCATCAGAGGTCTCGAACTCCCAGGCCTGAGCGACAAGCTCGGCTTCGGCGCCCCGTCGTTCGGCCACCGCTCCCGTATGAGCCTGACAGTAGGAGCAGCCGGCGGCTGTGCTGGCGACGTGCGCCACCAGCTGCTGCAGGACCGGCTCGACCTGTGCGCCGCCCTGAAGGGTCCCGGCAAAGGCGACGAACGCCTTCACCAGCTCGGGACGGCGACTCATCGTGCGCAGGCTGTTCGGGACGAAGCCCATCGCCTCCTGGACTCGACCCAGGACCTCCTCGAGGTCATGTGTCTCTTCCTCGGTCAAGGGCTGCAGATGTGCCAAACCGTCCTCCTTTTGGCCTATTCAGAGTTCGGATACTACCCGCTCACGCTCTCTCCAGATTGACAGTCGACTGTCGACTTGACAGTCAACACTTACTCTGACAGCATGCTGTCAATGCAAGCGACGACACCACTTGGCCAGCTCTTGGCTGAGGCCTCCAAGCTCGACTCCTCGGTCCATCGGGGCCGAGAGACCGTGGCGCGTCCAGCGGGTCTCTCGGTGGCTCAGGGCCGCGTGCTGGAGCGCGTCGCCGAGACGCCGATGACCGTCGCTTCGCTTGCTCGACGGCTGGCCCTGACACGCCAGAGCGTGCAGCGCGTTGCCGATCTCCTGGTTGAGGAAGGTGTTGCCGAGCTGCGCTCCAACCCCGACCACAAGAGAGCCAAGCTCCTGGCGCTCACGCGCAGCGGAGAGCAGCGGCTCGAGGCTCTTCAGCAGGCCGAAACGGCTTGGCTGGAGGAACTGCGCCACGAGCTCGTGGCGCGAACGTCCGAAGAGAACATCGACCCGGCGATCGAACTTCTCCGCCTCATTCGCGAGGCCATCGAAGCGAAATCGTCACAGACGGAGGATTGAAGCATGCGAAACGAGACCGTGACCCTGACGAACGTCATCGAGGTTCCGCCCGGCCGCGAAAGCCACTTCGAGGAGCGCTGGATGCGCTTCAAGGAGTTCCTCGCCTGCCAACGAGGCTTCGTTTCTGCCGCACTGCGACGCAACGACGATCCGAGCTCTCCGTTCCGCTTCACCGCCAGCACGACCTTCCGCACCCAGGACCAGCTCTGGGGCGCTCTGCAGCGCAACGAGATCGGCGACTTCGCCTTCAGCTGCCCGCTGGCGCACGCGGCGAGGCCGGGTCAGGCTTTTCTACGCTCCCAGCCGGGTTCGTGATGCCTTCAGAAGGCGCCGCCCAGCGACGCTCGACCTCAGCTGGCAGCCTCGTCGCGTAGCACCCGGCGAAGAATCTTGCCGACGCCGCTCTTGGGCAGCTCTTCCTGACGGAACAGGACCTTCGCAGGAGCCTTGAAGGGGGTCGTGCGCTCCCGCACGAACGAGATGAGCTCCGCCTCGCTCGCCTCATCGCCGGGCTTCAGCACGACGATGGCGACCACGGCCTCACCGTAGACGTCGTCCGGTACGCCGACAACCGCCGCTTCGGCGACCGCGGAGTGCTCGTAGAGCACCCCTTCGAGCTCCGCCGGATAGATGTTCTCACCGCCGCGGATGATCATGTCCTTCTTGCGATCGACGATGAAGAGAAACCCCTCTTCGTCGACGTGCCCCACATCGCCGGTGTGCAGCCAGCCGTCGCGAATCGTCTCGGCCGTCGCCTCGGGTCGGTTGAGGTAGCCCATCATGATGCTCGGGCCACGCAGAGTGATCTCGCCGCTCTCTCCAACCGGCACCTCGTTGCCGTCCTCATCCGCGATCCGGACCTCGGTCCCGGGATAGGCCTTCCCAGCGGAACCCGGACGATAGTCGTCTGAGAGGCGATTGGCGCTTCCGATTCCGGTGCTCTCCGTCATGCCGTAGATCTCGCGGACGCGACAGCCGAACTTCGCACTGAAGGCCTTGGCAACCTCCACGGGCAGGGGCGACGCGCCGCAGACGACCTCCTCGAGCGAGGTGAGGTCGTAGCTGTCGACCTCCGGGTGATTCAGCAGCAGCGCGAGCATCGTCGGGACCGCGGGCATCGAGCTGCAACGATGCTCCTGAATGAGGCTCATGAACTGCACGGGCTCGAACCAGGGCATTTGCACCATGTAGCCATCGGCGAGACGTTCGGGCGTCAGGTAACCACCGTTCATCACGCCGACGCCGAAGATGTGCGCCATCGGCATCGCGCTCAGACTCACCCTCCCCTTCTCCAGTCGTTCGAGCTCGCCGGCCGCGCGCGAGGCCTCGGCGGAGGCAATCAGGTTGGCGTGAGAGAGCATGGCTCCCTTGGGTACTCCGGTCGTGCCGGACGTGTAGAGCAGCAGGCCGAGGTCTTCGCCGGCGATCGGCGGCAGCTCGTCGAGCTCCGGCTCTTCCAGAAGCGACTCGAGCGAGAGCACATTGTCCGCGGGCGGGGAGCCCTCGAGCCCTCTCACGACGATCCAACGGAGCGCGTCGAGCCCTTCGCTGGCCTCGAGCGCTTTCTCCAGGTTGGCCGTGTCGGTGACCAGGAGATGGGCCGCCGTGTCTTCGAGAATGAAGCGCAGCTCACGTGCCTGCAGCTGGAACATGACCGGCACCGCGGCACCGCCGGTTCGAAAGAGCCCCTGGAAGACCGGGTAGACCACCGGATGGTTGACCATACAGAGTGCACCGATTCGTCCCTTTTCCACTCCGAGCTGACCGAAGGCCCGCTGCAGACGTCGCGCCTGAGCCAGCGTCTGCGCATTGGTGAACTCCTGTCCCTCGAAGACGAGAGACTTGCGTTCGCCGAGGCGAGCGAGTGCTTCTTCAGCGAGGGTTGCCAGATTCTCTGCCATGGTCGGGTACCTCCTCAGGCGTTGCCTTGCTCCCAGCGTTCGTACCGATCGGCCGCAAGCTCGGCGTCCGAAAACGTGCCGGCCTCACAGGCTAGACGATAGAGCGCCTCGTAGTGTTCCGGCGGGCGTTCGAGTTCCAGATGGTTCACCAGCTGAGCGTTCTCCTGGGCACCGCTGAGCCAGGAAAGAAAGGCGACCCCGCACTTGTAGAGGCTCGTCGGTTCTTCGAACATCCGGCGACCGAGTTCGGCACAGGGGTTCATCAGGCGCCGAAAGTCGCCGGCGTGGCCACGCGCCAGAAGCTCGAGCGCCAGGGAGGCGGGGCGAGCGACCGGGCCGAGCACTCCGAGTAGGGCGTGGCTGAAGTCGCCCATGCCGACGACCAGTCGGCCGAAGGGCACGGTGCGCTCGGCCGTTCCCTCACCGCCGATCAGCTCTGGAAAGTTCCAATCGTCACCCGTGAACAGAAGCTGGTCGCGCGACGCCATCTCTCGACGAATCGCCACCTCCCGCTCTGCGTCGAGCAGCGAGATCTTGGCGCCCCGCACCTTCTCGGGGTCGAGCTCGAGAACCCGGCGGAAGGAGGCACCGGGAAAGTACCCCGCGAGCTGCGGTGCGAACATCTCGCCGAGCCAGTGCACGATCAGCGGACCGTCGACCTGCTCGACGACAGACCGGTAGAAGTCGACGGTCGTCTCCTCGCCGCGACCGACGAGCCACACCTGAGGCAAGAGCACCGCCGAGCCCCCGTGGGACTGGATCGTCTGCACCTGCTCCACGACGGCGTCGACCAGCTCGGGCAGCGAGTTGCAGGAGGCCTGGTCCGATCCGGCACCGGCGACCCACGGTTGTGCCAGCGGTAGCGTGCCGCAGAGCTCGATCAAGCGTCGCGCCGAAGCCCAGCCGAGTTCGAAGCGCTGTGCGGTGTCCATCGCTTCGGCAATGCCGAAGCCGAGCGCGTCGAGCTTCTTGCGTACGACTCCGGTCGCCTCCCAATCGACCCACTCGGCGACTTCTTCCGCACGACCGGGCTGGCGCGCGCTGTGGTTGACGCTGGAGTAGCCCGGCTTCAGGACGACGTGGCACGCAGCGAAGCAGAGTCTGCGTTCGCGGGAGTCAGCGTCGGTCTGCCCGACGAGCGCTTCGAGCGGCGCCCGATCGACGGCGGCGGCAGGAGCCCCCATCACGCGGCTCCTACGAAGCGCTCGAGATAGCCGGGACCGTTGGTCACCACGTACCAACCGAGAAAGGTCAGAAGGAAGAGCGAGATGGCCACCATGGCGGACCACCAGACTCGTCCGCCGAGACCTTCGGGAACGTCCTGACCGAGATAGTCGCGACTCCGCTGCAGCCGAACGAAGCCCAGATAGGCCGCCGGCAGGAAGAGGCCGCAGACGATGTTCGTCGGCACGGCGATCCAGACGGCGATGTCGCTCCAGAACGCCGCACCGAGCACACCGGGAACCGGAAGCAGCGTCGCCAGGCGGTAGCGCGTGCCGCCGAACTTCCAGCCGAAGACCTCGGCGCAGACGAAGCCGCAGCAGAGCATCTGCAGCGTGATCGAGCTCAGCGCCATCGCCAGAATGCCGGCGCCGAAGACGACTCGCCCGAGCGTCGGTCCGATCACGGTGCCCAGCACCTGCGCAGCCTCGACGGGCTGTAGACGCTGACCGCTGTAGCTCGGATCGAGGTGCAGCGTGTTCGCCGCTGCGAGCACGATCAGGCCGCTTGCGAGGACGTACGGCACGAACATCCCGAGCACGAGATCGAAACGGGCAAGCCGACGGTGGTTGCGCCCCCATCCCCGAGCAAGAAGCGTGTAGGGATACAGAAAGACCATGTTGATGCCGACGGCGGCGGAGAGACCGCTGAGAATCAGCGTCGTACCGGCCACGCCGTTGCGGCTCTCGGGAATACTCGGCACCAGTCCGCGCAAGAGGTCGAGCGGATCGCCGATCCCGGTACGCAGCACGACCAGAGCCATCGCCAGCACGATGCCCCAGACCATCCAGCGAAGGATCTGCTCGTAGGCCCGTACCCAGGTCCCCGAAGCGTAGAGCATCGACAGCAGCACCGCCCACGCCAGGACCACCAGACCCATGAGGAAGCGCGGAGGACTGCCGAGACCGAGCGCCTCCGAGACATCGACGAGCATCGACGAAGCGAGGGCGTACTGAGGAAAGTGCCAAATCACGGAAGCAGCCAGCGCCCCCAGAGCCCAGGCCCAGGCGAGCGGCGCCCCGGCAAAACGGCGCATGGCATCGAAGGGACGTTGACCGGTCGACAGCGTCTGGTGTGAGACGGCGGCCAACATGACGATCCCGAGCAGCATCGCCACCGGAGCCACCCAGAGCAACTCGTAGCCGAAGAGGGCGCCGGAGAAGAGCGCCGCGGTAGCCGTGCCGCCACCGAGCGTCATGGCGCTCTGCAGATAGCCGGGACCAACGACTCGGAAGTAGCCCGACGCCCTGCGCAGCGGCGGGAGCGTCTCGAGGCGCCGCAGCTCGACGACCTCGGCCCGCAACTCTGCAGGGTCCGGAGGGTTCGCCATGCGCAAGCCACGCTGGACGTCCTGCAGGTCGCCGGCGCTCAAGCAACCCCTCGCTGTCGCAGCTCACGAACGCGCGCCGCCTCGGGGCGTTCTTTGTAGAAGGGGTCCAACGGGTAGCAGCCCGACACCATCTGATGCCTCGGAGCGGTCGTGCAGTCCGAGAAGGTGCGGCAGACCAGCTTGCGCCGCAGCGGGCGCGCCTCGAGCTCGTCTCGTGGGAACTCGGGGTAGCTCAGCATCATTCGCCCGAGTCCGACGAAGTCGACCCGCTCCTGCTCGATCTCGTACTCTGCGACGGCGCTCAGCCACTCCTGAAGGTAGCTGTAGCCGCTGCCGACGACGCGCAGTCCCGGACACTCCTCTCGAGCCAGACGCGCGGCGCGCAGGTGCCTCGCCACCCCCGCCAGCGGATCTTCCGGTGGCAGGTAGCCGTCGCTCGGCGGGTACGCCGCCGGTCGCAGCAGATGCGGTGTCGTGTAGGGACATCCCAAGCTGATGTTCACCGCTTGGACGCCAAGCTCCTGGACGTAGCGCAGGAAAGAGAGCGCCGGATCGGCCCACGCGTCACTGTCGGCGTCGATCATGTCGAAGCCAAGTCCCTGCTGGGCCTCGCCCAGCCGCGACTGAACACCCACGCCACGGTTTCCCGGTGCGAAGGGCGGACTGTCTCCGAGCGAGATCCGAACGCCGAGCCCGAGCCCCGGGCACTCCCCCTGGATCGCTTCGATGACGCGCTCGACGAAGAGCTGAGCCCCGGTGCGGCCACGGTAGGTGCCCTCACTCCGGCGGCCGCCGAGCAGTTCGTTCAGGAGGTAGCCGTGGCAGCACTTGACATCGACGAAGTCGAATCCCGCCTGCCAGGCGCAACGGGCGGAAGCGACGAAACCCTCGCCGATGCGCTCGAGTTCCCCGTCGGTCAGCACCTGAACCTCGCCGACGCGCTCGTCGAGCTCGGTCGAGGCGGGGACCAGGGGCGCCGCGTCGCCCTCGGGACGGGACCAGCGTCCCGAATGCGTCAGCTGGAGGCCGACGGCGCGCTCATCGAGCGTCGCACCGGCGCTCTGACTCCCTTCCTGAAGGGCACCGCGCAGCCGTTCCAGAGAGCCCGCCGCCTCGGGCCCCCAACAGAGCTGGTTCGGGTTCGCGCGACCCTCGGGCTCGACGGAGAACGCCTCGCACCCCCAGAGCAGCGCCGCACCACTCTCGCCGAATCGTCGCCACCGGCGCAGCGTCAGCTCCGTCGGACGGCCATCGCGAGAACCGTCCCAGCCTTCCATCGGGTGACTCGCGAAGCGGTTCGTGAGGTTCTTGCCGAAGAGCTCCGCGCTCGATCCGAGAGGGCCGTCACCGCCGCGAACCACTTCGGCGACGCCGAGATCGTCGCCGTGCTGCTGCCATTGCTCCAGGAACTCCTCCGCCGTACGGAGGCGCCCCGGGCGGACGTAGTCGTTTCCTTGCACCGTCACAGGCTCCTCACTTCACGACCGTTCGACGTGCCACGTCCAGTCGCACCGCGGCGACGCCGCGCGCGCCGTGATGTCGGGCACGAGATGCGTTCCGTATCCCTTCGCCAGAATGCTGCCGAGCGCGATCGCGCCGCCTTCGATGCGCAGGGCGGCCGCTCCCCCGCCCGCTTCATAGAGATCCGGATGCGCGGCGAGCGCGCCCTCGACTTCGCTCTCGGGCACGTGATCGAGGCCCAGAAAATAGTGATGCCCGTTGCGCTCGGAGTGCGTGAGACCGAGGGCCGCGGCCGTCGCAAGATCCTGCTGCAGTGGCAGGATCGGTACGTTGGTCAGATCCTCCGAGGACTGGAAGCGCCCGGCCTTCACGGCGCAGAGTCCGCTGTTGGCGAGGGCGCGGAAGACACCTTTGCAGTTCTTCACAGAGACACCTCGGTAGCCGAGGCGCAGCGCTCTCTCGAAAGAGTCCAGATCACAGTCCGCTTCGTCCAGGATGAGACCGCCGTACGCGTCGAGACGCTCGATGCCGATCAGGCGATCGGGCTCGTAGCTCCTCGCCCGCGCCAGAGGTTGTTCGATGTAGAGGATGTTCGCCGCCAGGCGCCGCGTGCGCGCGTTCTCCTCCAGCCTCGCCAGGAGCTCCCGCAGGTCCTCGACACTGCCGTACTGCTCGTTGCCGTCCAGGGTGACGCGGTAGTCGGAGGTCTCGTTCTCCAGGACGTCGGCGATCTCGGCAAGGCGTTCGACATCCGCTGCGATCTTCCCTCCGACCTTGAGCTTGAACAGCTCCAGTCCGAAGGCCCGGACATCGTCGCGAAGGCAGGTCGGCTGGCCGTCGTCGGGCTGAGCCAGCGGCGTCGCCAGCGCATCGGCGAGGCCGACGGTGTGTCGCACTCGCATCGCTTGCGGAACGGCCGGCTCGAGCCCCCGAGTCCCGGCGAGCTCAGCATGCAGGGCCCCGCCGTCGTAGCCGCTCGTGGCTGGAGAGAGAGCCTGAACAAAGGGCGCTTGGGTCGCCCGGCTGAGACCGTCGAGAAGCGCGCGCTCGATCAACGACACGCCGAGTCCCTGCACCAGACGCTCCCCCTCAGGCACTCTTTCGACTCGCGCGGCGAAGAGCTCGCGCCAAAGAGCGAAGGCACTTCCAGGTTCCAGCGTCGCGCTCTGCGCCGCGCTCCCTTCGATCGCACGCCGTAGCTTGTCGGCGTCCTGCTGCAGACTGAGATCGGCGTTCTTCTCGAACCACTTGGGAACCAGCAGGTCCGACGAGTAGCCCTGCACGACGTGACCGTCGCACGTCATCTCCACCTCGACCGTGCACAGAGACACCTGCTCGAGCGTCACCATTCCGAACTGAAACGGCAGACGCAGATCGCAGCGCTCGCTGACACAACGAACCGAGAGAACCTGCAGCTGAGGGGGTTGCATTGGGGCTGCTAGGGTACCGCAATCATGACCCGAACCACCAAGAGAAATGAGCGCTTCGAGGCGACCGCGACCCTGCAGACCGAGAGCCTCGTCGACACGGGCTCCCGTCGAGCCGAGGCCTCGCTCTCGACTTCGTTGTTGGCCCTTCTGCTCGCGGTCACCTTCGGCTTGCCGTTCGTCGCGCAGGCTCAGAAAGGCGACCGCCCAGGCCATGTGATGACCGAGGTCTGGCGCGAGATGGAGGTGCCGCCCGCACCCGTCCTGTCGCCGGAGGACGGTCTCGCTTCGCTGCGGCTTCCCCCGGGCTATCGAGCCGAGCTGGTCGCCGCCGAACCACTGGTCGAGGATCCGGTGGCCATTCAGTGGGACGAGCGCGGTCGACTCTGGGTCGTCGAAATGCGCGGCTTCATGCCGAACGTCGACGGCATCGGTGAGGACCAGCCGGTCGGCCGCATCGTCGTGCTCGACGACACCGACCGCGACGGCCGCATGGACAAGGGATCCGTCTTTCTCGACGAGCTGGTCATGCCGCGAGCCCTCGCCGTCACCAGCTCAGGCATCCTGATCGCCGAGCCCCCGCACCTGTGGCTTTGCGCCGACGTCGACCAGGACGACACCTGCGACGAGAAGGTGCACGTCGCCGACTACGCCGATCCTGACCTCGACAGGGTCGAGCACACCGAAAACGGACTGCTCTGGGGCCTCGACAACTGGATCTACTCCGCCAAGAGCGACAGAAGACTGCGCTTCCGCAAGGGCGAGGTCACGGTCGAGCCGACCGCCTTCCGTGGGCAGTGGGGCATCAGCCAGGACGACGAGGGACGGCTCTACTACAACACCAACTCGCGCTGGCTCTACGCCGACGTGCACCCTCCGGAGTACCACTATCGAAACACTGCGGATCGGCCCCGCCGCATCCCCGGCGTCGGCGAGCGGATCGTCGACAGCGAAGAGGTCCATACGGTGCGTGTCAACCCGGGCATCAACCGCGGCTACCAACCCGACATGCTGCGCGAGGACGGTCGCCTGGCACGCACGACCTCGGTGAGCGGGCTGTGCATCTACCGGGGCCATCAGTTCCCGGAAGAGCTGCGCGGCGACATCTTCATTCCCGAGCCCGCCGGCAACGTCGTCGGCTTCTTCGACCTCGAGCACGGTCCCGCCTCGATCACTGCAGACCACTTCACGACGGCCGATTCCGAGTGGGGTGAGCGGGAGTTCCTGGCGTCTCCGGACGAGCGTTTCCGGCCCGTCGACTGTGCCGTCGGCCCCGACGGCGCGCTGACGGTGATCGACATGTACCGCGGCATCCTTCAGCACCGTCAGTACGTCACCACGTTCCTGCGCAAGCAGATTCTCGAGCGCCAGCTCGATCGCCCGCTGGGCTTGGGGCGGATCTACCGGATCGTCCGCGAGGACCGGCCCATCGACCATTCGAGGCCCCGGCTCGCGACGATGGAAGACCGACTCGAGGCGCTCGAGCACGCCAACGGCTGGCACCGGGATACGGCGCAACGACTGCTCGTCGAGGCGGAGGACCCCGCCTCGATCGCACCGCTGCGCAAGCTCGCCCAGAGCGGCGCTCGGCTCCCGCGCGTCCACGCGCTGTGGACGCTCCACGGCCTGCAGTCGGCAGGAGTCTCCGGGCTCGACCTGCCGCTCGTGCGGACGGCTCTCGAATCGCCTGATGCGCCCGTTCGTCAGACCGCTCTGCGACTCATCGACGGACTCTCTACAGCCGACCGACAGGAGCTCGAAGGACCTCTGCGCACGATGCTCTCCGCCGACGTCGCCGAAGCGCAGCGCGCCGCCTTCGCCCTTGGCGACATCGACTCCGACAGCGCCCGCGCCGCACTCGTGAAGCTTCTCGTCGATGTGCGCGAGCCCGTGCGAATGGCCGCCCTGTCGGGCCTCGCGGGCTACGAAGTGGACGCCTTCGAACAACTCGTTTCCCAGCGCCAGTGCTCCAGCGCCTGCCTGACCTCGGCGGAGAGCCTCCTGCAAGCCGCACTTCGACGCCACAAGAGCGGCGAGTCGGTCCACCGGGTCTTCGCCGCCCTCACCGCCCTTCACCAAAACGCGAGATCGAGCTCCGACCTGGCCAAGGCCGCACTTCAGCTGATCGAGTCGGCAACGACGCTCACCAAAGAAGACGACTGGTCACCGCTCGAGGGCGAGACCAGCCTGGTGGCATCACTCCGGAGCTCACCCGCTTCGGCCGATCTCGCGACCGACGTCGAAGCGCTCTTCGGCGGGACCGAAGCCGCCCCGGCTACGTTCGACCGCGTCGCCGCGCGGCGACTCTTCCGCGCCTGCAGCACGTGTCACGACGACGGCAGAGCCTCCTCGGGGGTCGCTCCCTCACTCGAGGGAGCAACGCTGGCGACGGGGCCGCCCGAGACGCTGATTCGCGTCATTCTCGACGGTGTCACCGGACCTCTTCAGTCCAAGGCTGACGGCTCTCTCTGGAACGAGATCATGCCGGGTTTTCGCGGCGATCGTCGCTTCAACGACGAGTCGCTCGCGGCTCTGGTGTCCTACATCCGATCGAGCTGGGGCAACGAGCTTCCACCCGTCGACGCCGCGACGGTCAGCCGCGTGCGCAAAGGCACCGCCGAGCGCTCCGAGCCTTGGCGCGTCGACGAGCTCGAGGTCCATCCTTGACGAACCCTCTGATCTTCGACGGACACAACGACAGCCTGCTGCGCCTCTATCAGCACTGCGAAGGAGATCCGGTCGGTTTCCTCGAAGACGCCGGAAGCGCTGCCGGAAGAGGTCGCGGACAGCTCGACCTGCCGCGCGCTCTGAGCGGCGGATTCGGCGGTGGCTTCTTCGCCGTTTTCGTCCCTCCTCCCCGAGATCTCGATCCGGAAGATCTGACCCAGTCGACGCCTCCGGCCGGCTACGACGAGCCGGTTCCACAAGGCACCGCGGCCCGGGTCGCACTCGAGATGATTGCGGGCTACCACCGCCTCGTTGCCGCCTCCTGCGGTCGCGTGCGTCCTCTGACGTCACGCGCCGATCTGCGTCTCGAAGAGGACTCGCTCCTCGCTCTGCTCCACCTCGAAGGAGCCGAGCCGGTCGACGAACGACTGGCCAACCTGGAGGCCTTTCATGCGCTCGGCGTGCGCTCGATCGGGCCCGTCTGGAGCCGCAGCAACGCCTTTGGTCACGGTGTGCCCTTTCGATTTCCCTCGAGCCCCGACACCGGTGAGGGCCTCACCGCAGCTGGCCGAGAGCTGGTCCGTGCCTGCCGCGATCTGGGCATGGTCGTCGACCTTGCACATCTGAACGAGAAGGGGTTCTGGGATGCCGCCGAGCTGGGTGGCGGCCCTCTCGTTTCGACGCACACCTGTTGCCACGCTCTGTCACCGTCGAGTCGGAATCTGACCGACGACCAGCTGCGCGCGGTGCGCGACAGCGACGGGGTCGTCGGCCTGAACTTCCACGTCGGCGACCTGCGCGCCAAAGGACCCGTTCGACGCCAGATTCCGCTGACGCGGATGGTCGAGCACCTCGATCACATGGTGGAGATCATGGGGCTGCGGCACGTCGCCCTGGGCTCGGACTTCGACGGTGCGCTGATGCCGGAAGAGCTCACCGACGCCTCCCAGCTGCCACGGCTCGTGGCCGCACTGAGCCGTGCCGGGTGGGAGACCGAAGCGATCGCAGCCGTCACTCACGGGAACTGGCTGCGCCTGCTCGACGCGACGCTCCTCGAGTGACGACCGACTTCAGTCCTCCGCGGCTTGGGGAGCCTGATAGAGCGTCTTGAGCTCGAAGCGAACGGCTGCGCGCGCCACACCCACGACCCCGATCTGCGTCTCGGACTGCAGCAGCGTGCCGGCAACGAAAGAACGCACGCCCGTCAGGCGGTGGCGCCCGCGAATGCGCGCCCCTGCGGGTACCGGTCTCACGAAGCGCACGCTGTCGAGACCGAAGATCGTGGCGTTGCCGTGCCCGACGATCTCGAACGGCAGCGGCGGCGCGAGTCGGGGCAGCAGGCTCAACGTCAGAAAACCGTGAGCGATCGTCGCGCCGAAAGGGCTTTCTGCTTCGGCCCTTTCGACGTCCGTGTGAATCCACTGATGGTCACCGGTGACCTCGGCGAACTCGTTGATCATGGTCTGCGGAACGAGGAGCTCTTCGCCCCACTCGCCAAACTGGTCGCTGACCTGTGAGCGCAGACCGGGCAGGTCGTCGAAGGCAATCTTGCGCATCGTCGTCTTCCGTCGAAAGAGAAACACGGCGCCGCGTCAGGCGTCGTCGAACTCTCCGAGGTCCATGCGCAGCTCTTGCACGAGGCGATCGCCGGCCGCCGAGGTCGAGGCCTCAGACTCCAGCTCGAGGCGTTTGAGTCGCTCGGTCTTGACCACCTCCTGGAGTCGCTCGACTTCTTGGGCGTTCGCCGTGGCCTCGTCTTCGATCGCTGCACGCTCCGCCTCGGCCGCACGCAAGAGTTCTTCGAGGCGATCGAAGCCCTCCTGCTGTGCGAGCACACGCTCTTCCAGGCGCCCGATCTCGAGTCGAGCCGATTCGAGCTCCTCGGCAGCTCCCGGCGCGGCGGCACGCTGTTCCGCGTCGGCGAGCTGCGTCTCCAAGCCACCGACCCGCTCTCGCGAATCGCGGAACTGGCTCTCCAGAGCCTCGAAGCGACGCTGACGCTCGTCGCGCTCGGCGCGCAAGCCCTCCAGCTCGTTCAGAGCTTCGCCCGCCTCGGATTCGAAGCTGCCCAAACGGTTCTGGAGTTCGCTGAGACGGCTCTCGAGTCCGGCGTTCTCTTTCTCCAGCTCTTCGGAGCGAGTGCGGTCTTCTGCGCGCCGACGGTCGGTCTCCTCGCGCAGGACCTGGAGAGCGCTCCTCTCGTCTTCGAGCTCCGACTCGAGCTTGCCGATCCGCTCCTCGGCACCGGAAGCGCCTGCGGTCGCGTCCGCAAGGGTCTCTTCGAGCTCGGACAGCCGGCTCTCGAGCTCTGAAGCGCGCGACCTCGCCTGGGCAAGATCCGACGAGGACTCTTCGGCTCTCGCCCGGGTCTCTTCCAACTCGACGGTCGCTTCTTTGGCGCGACGATCCGCTTCCTCGAGGTCCGCGGCGAGGCGCTCGAGCTTCTGGCTCGCCTCGAGCTCCTTTTCGGCTTGCTCGCTGGACTCCCTCTCGGAGCGTTCCGCGCGCTCCACGGCTTCGCGCACTGAAGTCTCCAACTCGGAGACCTTCGTCGACTGAGCTTCGGACTCCTCCCGTAGCTGCTCCAGCTCAGCGCCGACGCTCGCCTGCGACTTGAGAGTGTCCGTCAGCTCCTGGCGAGCCTCTTCGAGCTCGGTCTTGGTCGCCTCGAAGGCCTCCAGCGACTCCTCGGCTTCGCTGTAGGAAGCGCGAAGTGCCGTCAGCTCCGATTCGGTCTCGGCGGCCTTTTCTTGAACTGCCTCCGACTCGCGCCGCAGCTCCTCCTGGCGCGAGCGCTCGGCCGCAAGATCCTCCTGCAGCCGATCGAGCTCGGCACTTCGGCTTTCGTACGACGCCTTCTGCGCGCCGAGGTCGTCTTGCAGGCGGTCTCTCTCCGAAACGGCCTCTTGAATCTCGGCGGCGGCTCGCTCGGCGAGAGCCGCCAGTTCGTCGCTCTGCTTGACCTGCGCCTCCAGGGAAACCTGCAGTGCCTCGAGCTGCGTGGACTTCGCCTCGCTCTGCTCTTCCAGCTCCTCGCTTCGCGTCTTGGATTGGGCGAGTTCTTGTTCGAGCTCCGCTGCCTCACCGCGGGCGTTCTCGATCTGCCCCTGCGCCTCGGCCAGCTCCTCTTCGCGGCGCGTGACCGAACCTGCGAGCTCCTCGAGCTTCTTGCGTTCCAGAGCCAGGTCGTCTTCGCGGGTCACGAGCAGCCCCTCGACCTCCGCCAGGCGGCCGTCGGCCTCTTCGACCCGTGCTTCCGACTGCGCGAGCTCCTGAGCCCGAACCTCGAGCGAGGACTCGAGCTCGGAGATCCGTCGGTTCTTCTCGTCGAGCAGCCCGAGGCGCCCCCTCAGGTCGTTCAGCTCGGCCAGCTGCTCTTCCTGAACCTTGAGGGTGTGTTCACTTTCGTCGCTGCGCTCACGAATCGAGGTGAGCTCGCCACGAAGCTGCTCCACCTCTTCGTCGGCAGCGGCCTTCGCCTCACCGAAGCTGGCGATGACCTTCTGCTGCCGCTCACGGATCCGATCCGACTCTTCGAGCTGGGCCCGGATCCTCGCCATTTCGCGCTGTTCGGCGTCGCGATCGTTGCCGGCGGCTTTGGCTTCCTTGAGCTGGTCTCGAAGACTCGCCATCGACTCTCGTTGAAGTCGCAGGCTCTTGCGCAGGGCTTCGACGTCGTCGATGTCGTCGAGAGCGTCGCCGGTCTTCTGCTTCTCTTCGAGCTGGCTACGCAGCTCTTCGATTTCGCTGCGCTGTTTCTGCAGCAGACCTTTGTACTTTTCGGCAGCTTCCTTGGCTTGAGCGAGCTCGGCCGCCGAGACGTCGGAACCTCCGCCGCCGACGCGCTCGCGCAGATCGCGAATCTCGTCGCCCGCCTTCAGCAGCAGCTCTTCATACTGCTCCGCACGTTGGCGTAGCTCCTCCAGCTCCTGGCTGGAATCGGGCTCGTGCACTGATCAGTGGTCCTCAGTCGTGACGATTCGAGACGGCTCCTCGAAGCCAGTAACGGAGGCTATCGGTTCGCCGAAGTCATTGCAATAAGGGCATATAGCCGTCATTGCCCCCGATCGATCAACGTGTACACGGCTGGGATGATCAGCAGCGTCAGCAGAGTCGAGGTCAGCAGGCCACCGACCACGGTGAGGGCCATCGGAGCCCGAAGCTCGCTACCCTCCCCAAGTCCGAGTGCCATCGGCAGCAGACCCAGCACGGTCGTCGAAGTCGTCATCAGAATCGGGCGGAAGCGCACCGCACCGGCCTGTTTCAACGCTTCGAGCTTCTCCACTCCCTGGCGACGAAGGTTGTTCGTGTAGTCGATCAGAATGATCGCGTTGTTCACGACAATTCCGGCCAGCAGGATCGCACCGATCATGACGACGATCGAGATCGTCGTCTTCGTCAGCCAGAGGATGACGACGGCTCCGATGACGGAGAACGGAACGCTGAAGAGGATCACGAGCGGATGGCGCAGCGACTCGAACTGCGATGCCATCACCAGATAGACCATGAAGATCGCAAGCAACGCCGCCAGGCGCATGCTGTCGAACGAAGTCTCCATCTCTTCCCGCTGCCCACCCAGAGACCAGTCGAAGCCGCTGGGGAACCTCATGTCCGCAAGAATCGACTCGATCTCAGTGGAGATCGAACCGAGGTCGCGACCGTCCAGGTTGGCGGTGATCAGTGCGACGCGGGAGCCGTCGGCGCGGCGAATCTCGGCGGGCCCACGCGTCTCGACGACGTCGGCGACCGACTCGAGCGGCACCGCGATCTGCGAACCGGGCAGGGCCACGTTCAGATTGCGGAGATCCCGCACCGAGTCGCGGTAGCGCTCTGCGGAGCGCAGGCGGATGTCGATGTTGCGGTCGTCGCGCGCGATGTCCGTCGCGACGTCTCCCTGGATCTTGGATCGAATCACGGCTCCGACGCGCTGGATGTCCGTACCCATCTTCGCCAGTCGCTCGCGGTCGAAGGTGATTTGCAGCTCGGGGTTGCCGCCCTCGGTCGTCGACTTGACGTCGGCGAGTCCGGGCACCGTCTCGAGGCGGCGCAAGAGCTCGGCGGCCAGGCGCTCGAGGATTCCGAGGTTGTAGCCGCGAATCTCGATCTCGACCGGGGTCCGAAAGCTGAAGTACGAGGGTCGCCCGAAGCGGTAGTCGAGGGCTCCCCGCTCCTTGGCCGAAATCGGAGCCGCCTGAGCACCGCTCGCTCGCGGCACGAGGAAGGGCTCGTTGAGTCGATCGATCTCGCCGCGCAGCTCGGCCATCAGCAGCTCCTCCTGCTCCCTGGTCGAGGGCTGTTCCAGCGTCAACGTGATCTGGCCGATGTTCTCTCGAACTTCGCCCGCAGCCCCTCCCTGCTCGTTGGAAGAACCGACGATCGTGTACACCGTGTCGACGCCGCTCAGATCGCCCGAGAAGCCTTCCAGCTCGCGCAGTCGACGCTCCATGACTTCGAGGCGCGTACCGGGCTGAAGTTCGACGTTGGCGAAGAACTCACCCTGAACGAGCTCAGGAACCAGCTCCTGACCGAGCGAGCCAACGAGGGTCAGGCTGCCCGCAAAGATGAGGAGTACGACGAGTAACACGGTGAGCGGCGCTCGCAGAACGACGACCAACATGCCCTGATAGACCGCGAGGAGACCCGCGAGCAGGCGATCGAAGACGGCGAGAATCGGTCTCAAGAGGAACGTCAGGAGCGTCGACACGGCGCCGACGGCGAGCTTGATCGCCCGAGCGATGCCCAAACTGACGTAGAAGAGACCGCGAGCGGCCCAAGCCGTCGGCGACTTGCCCGGACTCTTCTGCTCGGTGTCGTCCTCGAAGGTCGTCACACGCGAGGCGAACATCGGAATGACGGTCAGGGCAACGATCAGCGAGACGACGAGAGAAAAGGTCACCGTCAGTGCCTGATCGCCGAAGAGTTGGCCCGCGACGCCCTCGACAAAGACGATGGGGACGAAGACACACACAGTCGTCACGGTGCTCGCCGTAACGGCCCGCCCGACTTCCGAAGCGCCCTTGCGAGCCGCTTCGACCACGCTCTCGCCCTGTTCGCGATATCGCTGAATGGCTTCGAGCACGACGATCGAGTTGTCGAGCAGCAGGCCGATGCCGAGCGTCAAACCGCCGAGAGACATGATGTTCAGCGACACGCCGCCGAGATACATGAGGAAGAACGTCGCCATGATCGAAACCGGGATGGAAACGCCGATGATCAGGGTGTTCTTCGCACTGCGCAGGAAGAGAAAGAGCACGACGACCGCGAGGAAGCCGCCCATGACCGCCGTCTCGATCACCGCTTGCACCGACTCGCGGATGTAGCGCGCCTGGTCGGTGATCACCGTGACCTCGAGCGTCGAGTCGATCCGCTCGAGACGCTCTTCGAGCTCCTCCACGAGGCTGTTGACGGCGTCCACCACGGTGACCGTGTTGGTGCCACCTTCCTTGTAGATCGCGACTTCGACGCTCTCGCGACCGTCGATCCGTGTGACGATCTCTCGCTCCTTGGACCCGGTGTAGACGCGGGCTACATCCTCGAGCCGCACAATGGCGGAGCCGTTGCGCTGGATGACGATCTCACGCATTTCGTCAGGTCGCAGGAACTCGTTGATCGTGCGCACGAGGTACTCCGTCTGCCCGTCGCGCAGCGAGCCGCCCGTGAGATTGACGTTCTCCTGCGCAAGGCGCGACGTGACCGTGGCGATGTCGATTCCGAGCGCCGTGAGTTTGCGCTCGTCGATCTCGACTTGAATCTCCTCTTCCAGGCCGCCGCTGACCAGCGCCGCTGCAACGCCCTCGACGCGCTCGAGGCGCCGCTTGAGCTCTTCCTCGGCGATACGCCGCAGACGGATCAACTCGGTGTCTCCCGTCAGTCCGAGCCTCAGGACCGGGTCGAGGGACGGGTCGTAGCGAAGCAGGATCGGCTGCTCGGCCTCGACCGGGAGCCGCACCACGTCGAGCCGCTCGCGCACGTCGAGTGAGGCGAAGTCCATGTTGGTGCCCCAGGAGAACTCCAGAGTCACTTCACTGACGTCGGCGCGCGAACTCGAGCGAACGCGAACGACGTTGTTGACGACGCCGACGGCGTTCTCGACCGGCTTGGTGACCAGGCTCTCGATCTCCGTCGGCGCCGCGCCCTCGAGTTCGGTCTTCACCGAAAGCGAGGGGTACGAGATATCGGGGAGCAGGTCGACCGCGAGGCTGCGAAAAGCCACCGAGCCGAAGACGACCGCCGCAACCGCAAAGATGAAGACGGTGACCGGTCGGGCCACCGAGAAGTCGACGACCTTCACCGCGGGTCGCCGCCGGATGCCCCGCCCGGCGGCCCACCGGGTCCGCGTCCGGGGAAGTTACCCTGGCGCATCTGTTCGAGACGCTCTTCGATCTGATCGTCACTGAGTCCGCGCTGCTTCATGCGATCGCGGATCCGCTCCTCCATCTCCGGAGTCATGTTGCTCGGATCGAACCCCGGCGGCGGGCCACGTCGCGGCCCTTGCGGCCGTTGCTGAGCCCCTTCCGGACTGCCTTCAGCAGACCGAGCTTCCCCGGTAGCGGACGGCGGTCCGGAGCGACCCCGCTCGGCCAAGACGGTCACCTCTGTGCCATCGCTGAGCGAATCCTGGCCGATGATGACGACTTGCTCGTCCTGAGAAAGGCCGTTCAGGATCTCGACGCTGTCGGACTCGGAGAACCCGACCTCGACTTCACGGCGCTCCACCACGCCGTCAGTGACGACGAAGACGGCGTCTCCGATGCTCTCGAGGACCAGGGCTTCCTTGGGCACGACGAGGGCGTCGTCGTGCTGCGAAATCTGGAGAAAGACCGAAGCGAACATTCCCGGACGAAGCTGATTCTGGCCGTTGACGGAGAGCGTCGTTCGCACCGTGCCGGTGGTTGCGTCGACCACCGGGTTGATCCTCAGAACGCTGGCGTCGAAGCGCTTCTGAGGAAAGGCCTCCACGGTCAGGTAGGCGCGCTGGCCGCGACGGAGACGGCCGAGGTCCTTTTCCGGCAGCTGCACTTCACAGAGAAGAGGGGTGAAGTCCGAGAGGCGAAAGAGACGCGCAGCGTTCGGAACGTGCTCGGCGAGCTTGATGACGCGCTCGATGATCAGACCGCTGAACGGTGCTTCGATCACCGTGTAGCCCAGCTGGATTTCACTGCTGCGGATCTGCGCTGCTGCCGCGTCGAGACGCGACCTGGCCTGGTCGAGAACCTCCTTGGAGATGATCTCGGCCTCCCAGGAAACCTTCGCTCTCTCATAGGCGAGGCGGGCCTCTTCCACGCTCACCTTGGCGATCTCGAGCTGTGCCTGGAGTTCGCGATCGTCGATGCGGGCCAAGACGTCGCCCTCGCGAACGAACATGCCTTCTTCGACGTTGAGCTCGACGATAGGGCCCATCGTGCGCGAGACGATGTCGACTTCGTTTTCGGCCTCGAGGCTGCCGTTCGTCTCCAGATAGTCCGAGATCGAACGCTTCTCGACCCGGGCGACCTCGACCGGAATCGCGCTCGGCCCGGCGTCACCGCCGCCGAAGCCACCGAAGCCGCCGGGGGGACCACCGCGCCCGCCGCCGCGACCGCCCGACCGACCACCGCCTCCGGGAGGACCGCCGGCGCCCTGCCTCGACGAGGAGTCAGCCCCCTCGGAAGCTTCGCCCGGTCCCCCTCCGCAGCCCACGAGAAGGCCCACACAGGCGAAGGCCAAGAACAGAAAGATCGATTTGCAGCGCATGCGGAAGGTCTCGCGAGAAGCTGATCAGGCCCGAGCCAGAACGCGGCGCACGCCGCGCGTCAGGTCGTCCATGATCGAGTAGAGGGTCGGGGTCACCAGGAGCGTGAGAAAGGTCGAGGTCGTCAGACCGCCCAGAATGACCAGACCGACCGGCGCCCAGTAGGCAGCGCGGCCCTCCGGCTGGCCGAAGACCTCAGGCAGGACGAACGGAGCGACCATGGGCGAGAGGCCCAGGATCGTCGTGATCGCTGTCATCAGAATGGGGCGAACTCGATGGGTACCGCCGAGCACGATCGCCTCTTCGCGACTCATGCCCTGTTGCCGAAGGTGGTTGATGTGGTCGATCAGCACGATCGCGTTGTTGACGACGATCCCCGCCAAGATGACGAGTCCCATGTCGGCAGCGCTCGAGCGCGCCTGCCCCAGCAGCTTCATGACCAGACCCACACCCACGAAGGCGAAGGGAATCGACAGGAGAATGGTGAACGGCTGCACGAAGTTCTCGAACAGCGACGTCATGATCATGTAGATGAGGAGCATCGCGAAGGCCAGCGCGAAGAGGGCACCGGCGGCCTCGTTCTGAGCGTCCCGAAAGCTGCGGCCGAAGTCGAGCTCGTAGCCCTCCGGAAGGCCCAGTCTGCGCACCACGGACTCCACGGGCCGCCGCAGAGCAAACGACGGCATGTCACCGACGGTGTTGGCGGTGATGTCGATCTTGGCTCGGCGGTTCTCGCGCTCGATCGTCTTGGCGCCGTCGCCAAGCTCGAAGTCCGCGAGCGCACCAATCGAGAGCGGCGTTCGGCCCGTCATGGAGACGGGCAGAGTCTTCAGCTGGTCGAGCGTCGCGCGATCCTCCTCGCGGTACTGCATGACGATGCCAACCTCGCGATCCTCCGTCTTGTAGTAGCTGAGGTTGCGGCTCGACAGAGCACCGTTCACCGTCTGAGCGACCATCTGGCTCGACAGGCCCGCCTGCAGAGCGCGCTCGCGGTTGACCCCGACCCGAATCTCGTCGTCGCCACTCTCCAGCGAGGTGTCGACGTCGCGAAGGAACGGCAGGCCGGAGAGCGCATCGACGATACCCGGACTCAGCAGCGAGAGGATCTCGAGATCTTCACCGATGAGTTCGACGTTGAGACCCGAGCTTCCCGATCCCGGGGGACCACCCTGCGCCTGAGCAATCTTGTAGGTGACGCCGGCACGGACCGGCAGCGCCTCGCGGATCGAATTGCGAATGTCGCCGACGGCCTTCTCCGACTCCTCCTCCGGCGTCAGGTAGACCTCGAAGCGGTTGGTGCCTCGGCTGCCGCGCGAGCGGGAGCGCCCGCCGCTGCGCTGAAAGGAGTGCGTGATGTCCGCGATCTCCCACTGATCGCGTCCCTCGTCGAGGATCTCGTAGGTCTCGGTGAACAGGCTCCTGCGCTGATCCACCGAGTAGCGCTTCGGAGCATCGACGAACACGGTGATCTGCCGCCCCTCGGATGGCGGATTGAAGGTCCTCTCGATTCCCGTGTAGAGCCTCCAGGAGCCCCAGAGCATCAGACAGACCGCGACCGCGAAAACGAAGCGATGATGGAGCGTGAAGCGTACGACGGCGCCGTAGCCGCTCAGAGCGCGGTCGAGAAGGCCCGCCTCGGAGGGCGTCTCGTTGCGCAGCAGGCGCGCGGCGACCATCGGCACGACGGTGATCGAGACCATGAGCGACGCCAGCATCACGATGCAGACCGTGAGTCCGATGTCACCCATGAAGCGCGTGAAGCCGCCGCCGCCGATGAAGATCAGCGGCATGAAGACGCACATCGTCGTCGCCGTCGACGCGATGATCGGCATCGCCACCTCGCTGGCGCCACGCAGAGCGGCGGTGCGAGCGTCCGCCCCGAGCTCCTGCTTGTGACGGAAGATCGACTCGATGACGACGATCGAGTTGTCGAGCAGCATGCCGACAGCGAGCATGAGTCCCATGAGACTCATGACGTTCAAGGTCATGTCCGTGAGTCCGGCCTGCCGCGCCAAATAGATGATGACGAAAGTCGTGACGAGAGAGAGCGGCACCGCGATCGCGATCAGCGCCGTCGTCCTGAGCTTGCGCAGGAAGATCAGCATGAAGAGCACCGCGAGTCCACCGCCGAAGATGCCGGAAATCGCCAGCTCGCTGAGCCCCTTGGTGACGTCTTCCGAGGAGTCTTTGAAGTGCCGGACCTCGAGCCCCTCGGCTTCCTGAAGCTCTTGAATCTGGTCGTACTCGGCCCGCACTCTCGTCGAGACCTCGAGCAGATTGGCCGTCGAGTTCTTGTTGATCGCGATGTAGACCGACTCGCTGCCGTTCAGGTACGAGTAGCTCTCCTTGCGCGGGAAGTCGTACGTCACTTCCGCCACGTCCCGGAGCCGCAGGCCGTCTTCGCGAATGACCAGCTCCGCGATCTCGCGTAGCGTGCCGAACTCGCCGACGCTGCGCACGAGCATGCGCCTGCTGCCGTCGCGAAGATAACCGCCTGAGACGTTGACGTTGGCGGTGCGCAGAACGCTCTGCAGCTGTCTCAGCTCGATGCGGTGCGCCGCCAGCCGGTCGGGATCGAGCTCGATCCGCAGCTCCTTGGACTCGACGCCGCGGACGCTGACCTGAGCGACGCCTTCGAGCCGCTCGAGTCGCGGCTGCACGACGTCTTCGATGAACGCGAAGAGGTCTTCCTTGTCCCAGGGAGACGTCACCGAGCTCCAGAGGACCGGGATGTCGGTGCTCTGAAAGCGCCTGACATAGAGACGCTCCACCTCAGGCGGCAGTTCGTCGCGAACGCGGTCGATGCGGTCGCGCACCTCGACGGCGGCGAGGTCCATGTTGACGTCGTCTTCGAACTCGATGTTGATGTTGCCGAAGCCCGCAGCGGCGGTTGCCGACAGCGCGTCGATGCCGTTGATCGTCCCCAGCGAATCCTCGAGAGGTCGCACCAGAAGGCGCTCGACTTCCTCCGGCGACGCCGAAGTGAAGGGAACATTGACCGAAATGCTCGACGAAGAAAACGAGGGCAGAAACTCGAGCGGCAGGCGTGTCAGCGAGAGCCAGCCGAGGACCAGCATGCCGAGCACCATCATCGACATGGTTACTTTGCGATCGACCGCAAAGAGAACGATGGGATTGACCGGCCGGCGCTTGTGATCGTCTCCCGGTGACGAGGCCGGCGACGGCAACTCTTCGGCGTCAGAGGAAGGAGCCATTGGCCGCTCCTCCAGAACTCCGGCGCTCGTGGCGTTCGCGGCGCTCCTCGAGGTATTCCTCGAACTCCTGCTGCTGCTCCTCGTCGAGCATGTCTCGCACGCTGGCACGCAGCGAGTCGCGCAGGGTGCAATAGCGATCGCGCGTCTCGGACCAGAAGTCACCGGCTGACGCTCCGTGCTCCAGCAGGACCTCGTCGAGTAGCGCAGACTGGTCCTCGGTCATCGAAAACCTCTCCTGCCAGCGCACGATCATCCTCTGACGACGTTCTTCGTAGTAGCCGTCGGGGCGGTCCAGCTCCCCTTCCTCGCACGTGAAGTGGATGGTCGACTTGGGAAGCTGCGGAGGTTTGGGCTCTTCCTGCAGAACGACACGGTCAGCGACGACCCCGGCCGACGTGCCGGCGAGGAGCGTCAGCAAAAGGCAAACGACCATCCAACCCTTGTTCGTCATCATCAGTCGTGCTCCGGGCTCTGGACAGGTTCAGGCAGGGGTTCCGTCTCCGACTCCGAACGCTCGAGAGCCGGCGCCAGGAAGTCGCCCAGCACATCCGGCTCGATTCCGCTCTGCGTCGACTCGAAGGCCAAGGTCATCCCTTCGAGATCGACCGTGGTGTCGTCGGCGCGATCGCCCAGCGCAAGGAAGGCGCCGAGCAAGAGGCCGGCACTCACCGGCCAGAGTCGAAAGGCCAGCCAGCGCCAGAGATCCTCGCTTGCCGAGACCGAGCTGCGCAGGCGTTCGCGGAAGTGTGCGAGGAAGAGGGCGTCGTCCTCGCGCGACCACCCGCGGCTCACGCCGGCGGAAGCAAGGGCCGCGTCTGTCGCGAGAGCCTCGGAGATTCGCTGGAAGTCCCTCTGCAGCGCAACGCATTCCTCGCAATCGGTGGCACCTTGGACGGCTTCGAGATCCATCAGGTCGCATCCGCAGGCTTTGCACTGAGTCTTCATTCTTCTTCTCCGGCGGAGGGCAGCAGGCCGAGTTCGTCGAGTTGAGAGCGAATCTTGAGCCTCGCCCGGTGAATCCGGATCTGGGCTGTCCCCATGGGAATGCCCAATGCTTCGGCAATCTCTGCGTAGGTCATCTCGCCTGTCTCTTTCATGAGCAGAGGCGTCCGGGATTTTTCCGGCAGCTCGTCGATGAGCTCGCGAATGCGCTTCGAAAGGGCACTGCGATAGGCCCGAACGTCCGGTGGTACGTCGTCGGACTCGACGCGCTCCGCTTCTTCGAGATCCGCGGACTCACGGCGGACTTTGCGTCGACGCAGCTCGTCGCGGGCGCGATTCGCGACGATCTGGAAGAGCCAGCTGCGGAAGGAGGCCCGCTCGCCCAGGGTCGAGAGCTTGCGGTACGCGCGCAGGAAGGCCTCCTGAGCAACGTCCTCAGCGGCTTCGGCGTCGCGGACGAAGCCGAAGGCCAAACGTCGTGCGCGACCGTTGTAGCGCACGACCAGCTGTTCGAAAGCTGCTTCATCTCCGTCTACCGCTCGAGCGACCAAGTGCTCATCGCTGGATCCGTCTCCCGTCATCCGTTGTCGACTGTGCCTCAGGACGGAGGCAATCGCTAGACGCCTCCGCTTTCGACCTTGTTTCGCTCAGAAGTCGCGCCAGGATCTCCTTCCGTCTCGAGTAGACGATCGAGAAACCCGAAAGCGCTGTCCATATCGTGGAAATCCCCTTCGATCTGAGCCTCGAAACAGCGTTCCAACAGCGGCCCGAAATCGGGGCCGGGCCGAAGACCGCGCTCGATGAGGTGTCGACCCTGCAACAGTGGCTGCGGCGCGGAGTCGCGGAGTGCCAGAGCCGCTGCCTTCTCCTCGAGCCATCGCTCCGCTTGATCGTCCGCTTCCAGCGGCGGCCGACCTGCGGAGTCGGCCCGCGCCACGCGCACCAGTCGATCGATGCGGACCTTGAGAGCCAGGCGTCGAATGGCCGCATCGCCCGCACGTCCGGCGAAGAGCTGGAACGGCTTCATGTGATGCAGAACCAGCGGGACGACCGATTCCACCAGCTTCGTCTGGGCTGTCATCCGACCCAGGAGCGAGCGCGTCGGCCCTTCGCCTGCGGTCTCGTGGCCCTTGGAGCGCCAGCGTCCCTCCTCGCGCACAGTCGTCGTGGGCTTTCCGAGGTCGTGACAGAGACAGCCCAACCCGACGACCAGATCCTCCCAGGGATCCTTGATGCGGGCCTTCGCGAAGGCGTCGAGCACGTGACCGACGTGGGTGAAGACGTCGCCCTCGGGATGCCACTCGGGATCCTGCGGACAGTCCCGCAGCGCCCCGATCTCGGGGAAGTAGCGAATCCAACCCGAATCCTCGAGAAAACGGAGGCCGTTCAGGATCCGATGCCCCTGCACGAGCAGCTTCCGCCACTCCTCGAAGATGCGCTCGGCGGGCAACCCTTCCAGGGTCATCCGACGGCAGATCTCGAGCGTCTCAGACGCGGGAGCGAGGTCGAAACGAGCTACGAACTGCATGCCTCGGAGCACTCGTAGCGGGTCTTCGGCAAAGCGCTCGGAGGTGTGGCGAAGAGTCCGCGCTTCGAGATCGGCGACGCCGCCGAGCGGGTCGATGATTTCTCGGGTCAAAGGGTCGTAGGCGATCGCGTTCAGGGTGAAGTCTCGACGCTGCGCCGCCTCCGCGGGGGACATGTGAGGATCCGAGAGCACGTCGAACGAACGGTGACCGAGACCGCTCTTCGACTCGCGCCGCGGAAGGCCGACGTCGATCGCCAGGCCTCGCAGCTTGAGCACGCCGAACGCCTCCCCGACCTGGTCGAGTGCAAAGCGCCGATCGAGCAGAGTGCGAACGGCCGAGGGCTCGAGGCCGAAGAGCTCGAGGTCGAGGTCGGCGACCTCCCGATGAAGAAGAGCGTCCCTCACGCCGCCGCCGACCACGTGCAGAACGCCGCCTTCACGTCGGGTTTCCTGCGCAATCCACTGGACCGCCTCGAGCAGCTGCGGATCCGTCGTGCGGAATTCGATCGACATGGGAGTCATTGTACGTAGCGGGTGTTTCGTCTGTCTGTCGGGCGCCGGGACGAGCTGCCCGAGCCGCGTCGGCAAGCTGACCTCGCTCCTGCGGTGCTTTGATACATTTGGAACTCGCGAACCCGCTCAGTCCGCTGTCCCGCTCGAGGCCCGCCGTGCGCTTCGAAGATCCGCAAAGGAGATCGTCGCCCTCGGGGCACGGCAAGAGCTCTCGCCCCCTCTCGAAACACGGCCCAGGAGGTTGAAGCCCATGAAGAATCCCGCACGTCGCGCGCAGCGAGCCTCTCAACTGCTCGCTCTCGGCGCCACCCTGCTGATCGTCGGGCTGCTCGCTACGCCCGCAGTCGCTCAGCTCCCCGGAGGAATGTTCGGCCTGATCACCGACGAGAACGGCGATCCGGTACCCAACGTCACCATCACCATCAAGGATCCCGAGCGTCCCAGCTTCGAGCAGGTCGTCGAAAGCAACAAGAAGGGCCGCTACAAGATCCATCTGGCCAACGCCACGGTGCCCTACTCGATGACCTTTTCGGCACCGGGCTTCCAGACCTTCTCGGTAAACGGTGTCAAGGTCACGGCTCGCCAGGACACCCGGAAGAACTTCGAGATGAAGTCGCAGGCGGCGGCCCAGGCAGCCGCGGCCGCAGCGCCGGCAGCCGGCGGTGCAGCGGACGTCGATCCGGAAGCTGCGGCCAAGGGCGGCGCCGTCGAAACGTTCAACAAGGGCGTTCAGGCGACGCAGTCGGGAGATCTCGACACCGCGATCATGCTCTTCGAGGCGGCCCTCGAGAAGGACGCCGAGCTCGGCATGGCTCACGCCGCTCTCGCCCGCGTCCATCTCGACAAGGAAGACCACACGAAGGCCGCCGCAGCCGCCGAGAAAGCCATTGCCCTCGACGCCGACCCCGACTCGATGCAGCAGGTCCTCTACTCGTCTTACTCGGCGCTCGGCCAAGCCGACAAGGCCCAAGCGGCTCTCACCAAGATGCAGGGAGCGAACCCCGAGGCAGCGGCCAAGAACATCTTCAACCAGGCCGCCGGTCACTACAACAACGGCAACATGGCCGAGGCGAAGAAGGGCTTCGAGCAGCTCATGACGCTCGACCCGAACCACGCCAAAGGCAACTACCTTCTCGGTATCGTCTACATCGGCGAAGGAAACAATGCCGGGGCCAAGGAGAAGCTCGAGAAGTTCCTCGAACTGGCGCCGAACGATCCGGATGCAGCGACCGCCAAGGAGATGCTGACCTACATCGAGTGAGCGAGTCGAGCAGACGATAGAGTCTGCCGATCCCGAGACCGCGAGCCGCCCCAGCTCTCAGCAGGGGCGGCTCGTTTCATTTGAACTCCAGGACTTTCGGAGCTGCTGATGAACTTGCCCACCCCCCGGAGACTCCTCCTCGGCGCCGGCGCACTCCTCGCCGCCACTCTCCCGGCACAGGAGCCGCTGACTCTCGAGCGCATCATGGCGCACCCCGACTGGATCGGACGCGCGCCCGAGGCGGCCTTCTGGAGCCGTGACGACGCCGCGGTCTACTTCTCTCAGAAGCAGGAAGGCTCGACCGAGCGCACTCTCTTTCGCATTGCACTCGACGGCAGCGGGACGGTGGCCCTGAGCGACGCCGAAGCAGGTCAGATCGCGAGCTCCGCACGTCGTCTGACGTCGAGCGACGGACGGCGCCACCTCTTCGTGAGGCACGGCGACCTCTTCCTCGAGGAGGCGGGAGCGCTGCGGCAGCTGACGCGGACGCGCGAGCGAGAGAGCGCACCGCTGTTCCTGAACGGAGGCGCGATCGCTTACCAACGCGGCGGACAAACGTACGTGCGCGATCTGCAAACCGGTCTCGAGAGCCAGCCCTTTCACCACTCGAGCTCCGACGATCCCGCGGTGGAGAGGAAGAAAGAGCTGGCGAAGGCCAACTACCTTCGCGACCAGCAGAGTCGCCTCTTCGACTGGGTTCGCGAGCGCGAGGCGCGCACCGACACCGATCGTGAACGGGCGTTGGCGCGGCGACGCGCCGACCCGACACAGGCGCCGCCCACCGTCTATCTCGGCAAGGGTCGCAACGTGCGCACCCAGCTGCTCGCGCCCACGGCACAACACCTTTTCCTCGTGACCAACACCTCGAACCGCGGCGATGGACAGCGCACCAAGATGCCGCGCTACGTCACCAGCAGCGGCTTCACCGAGGTCGACGACGTCCGCACCAAGGTCGGCGGGCCACAGACTGGAGACCAGTTGTGGATGCTGGCGAGCGGAGCGCAGGAGCCTGTCGAGCTCGACCTCGGCGCCCTGCCTCAGATCACCGACGATCCGCTGGCCGAGCTCAAGGCAGCAGCCAAGGCGCGTGCGGCGAAACCGAAGGACGGCAAGGGCGAAGGTTCAGCGGCGACCGAGGAAGAGAAGGCCTCCGATCCGAAGGCTGCCGAACCGAAGACTCGCGACGTGCGGTTCTCCGGCGGAGCCTGGAGCGCCGATGGATCGCTCTTCGCCGGAATGCTGGTCTCGACCGACAACAAGGATCGATGGATCGTCGCGGTCGACGGCGAGGGCAAAGTGACTCCGGTGCATCACGTCCGCGACGAAGCGTGGACGAACTGGCGCTATCGCACTCTCGGGTGGATCCCCGACCAGCAGGCCCTCTACTTCCTCAGCGAGGAGTCCGGCTACTCGCAGCTCTATCGAGCGGATCTCGCGGGCTCGGAGACCCGACTGGCGAAGCTCACCGAGGGTGAATTCGTCGTCAGCTCGGTGACGCTCACGCGCACCGGCGACTGGGCCTACTTCACCGCCAATCCGGACCACCCCGGACACTACGACGTCTACCGCGTGCCCTCGAGCCCAGGTCCTCACACGCCGGAGCGTCTGACAGAACTCGGCGGCCTCACCAGCTATGTGCTCTCGCCCGACGAGTCGAAGCTGCTTCTGACTCATTCGAAGTCGACGCGGCCGCCGGAGCTCTTCGTTCAGACGATCGAGACAGCGGACGTAGCCCAGTTGACGACCACGGTGAGCGCCGAGTTTGCCGACTATGCCTGGATCGAGCCCGAATCCGTCCAGGTCCCTTCATCGCACGTCGAACGCTCGATCTACGGCCGCCTCTACCACGACGGCCAGACGGAGGGTAAGCCCACGGTCGTCTTCGTACACGGTGCTGGCTACCTCCAGAACGCTCACCTCGGTTGGAGCAGCTACTTCCGAGAGTTCATGTTCCACAGCCTGCTCGTTCAGCAGGGATACGTGGTGCTCGATCTCGACTACCGCGCTTCAGCCGGCTACGGGCGCGATTGGCGCACGGCGATCTATCGTCAGATGGGCACTCCCGAAGTCGAGGATCTGCGCGACGGCGTCGAGTGGCTGGTGGACACCCGCGGCATCGATCCGAAGAGAGTCGGCGTCTACGGCGGCTCCTACGGCGGCTTCCTCACCTTCATGGCCATGTTCCGGGACCCAGATCTCTTCGCCTCCGGAGCGGCGCTGAGGCCGGTCACCGACTGGGCTCACTACAACCACCCCTACACCTCCAACATCCTGAACACGCCCGAAGTCGACCCCGAGGCCTACGAGCGAAGCTCGCCCATCGAATTCGCCGAGGGCCTGCGGAAGCCGCTGCTCATCGCGACGGGAATGCTCGACGACAACGTGCACTTCCAAGACAGCGTACGACTGGTACAGAAGCTGATCGAGCTCGAGAAAGAAGACTGGGAGATCGCCATCTATCCGGTGGAGCGTCACGGCTTCGTCGAACCGTCGAGCTGGCTCGACGAGTATCGACGCATTTTCAAGCTGTTCGAAGAGACGCTGAAGTAGCCTCCGCTCCGCGGCTCGCCGAGGTCTACTCGGCGCGCAACGACTCGAGAAGCGGCAGCGCCAGGACGCGCCTCGCCGCGACCAGGCCGGCGACGAGTCCGACCGCCAGGACCACGACCAGCGTCGCGGCCAGAGCTCCCCAGGGCACCAGGGCATGCCCGCCCGAAATATGCGGGAAGACCGCAACGAGCGCAGCCACGGTGCCGATCACCATGCCGGCGACGAGCACGACCCCGTTTTCGAGAAAGACGAGGCGGGCCAGGCGCCGGCGCCGGAAGCCCAGCGCCCTCAGTGCGGCAAGCTCGGAGCGCCGTTCGAGCACGTTGCGCAGCAGGATGACCGCCAGTCCGATGGTGCCCAGGAGCAGACCGAGACCGCCGAGGATGCGAAACGTGCCGAGGTAGGTGTTCTCGACCGCCTGGAAGCTCTGCAGGCGCTCGGCACTCGAGGCGATGTCGAAGCCGAAGCCGCCGAGCGTCTCTTCCATGGCCTGCGCCACTGCTTCCTCACCGTCCTCGGGCGGAGCCACCAGGAAGTAGGAGTAGCCCGAGCGGCTGGGAAAGTGCTCGAGGAGCTGCGCCTCGGAGATCAGAAGCTCGCGCTGGAAGAGGCTCTTGCGAAGCAGTCCCTGAATCCTGAGCCGGATCGTCTCCCCGCGTTCGTTCTCGATCTCGACGTCGCGGCCGAGCCCCGACTTGAGAATCCACATCACCGAGTTGAAGTCGCCGAAGGCCGGAACCGTCGTGACGCCGTCCTCCGAGGAGATCTCCTCCTCCAGGAGCTGCCAGGGCGGCTTTTCGGTCTCGACGAGCTGCTGGAAGACAAAGCCTCCCCGTTCGACCAGCTCGGAGGGCGCACCGAGCAGGCGCGGCACCGTGGGCTGATAGAGGTTGAGGCAGCTCATGTCGTCGCCCGGCAGCACGCGGAAAGGAACGACCTCCGTCTCGGCCAGCAGCTCCGAGGCCTCGTCCGAGAAGCCCAGCTCGAAGCGACCGTCCTCGGTCGCCAGATCCGAGTAGATCGGCACGTCCGACTCGGCCACCAGCGGGAAGCCACCCGCTCCCGACTCGAGTTCCCGTACTTCCTCGCCGAAGCGATGGCCGTAGGCGCCGACCGCGACGATGACGAAGCAGGCACTCGCGACCAGAGCAGCACTCAGGAGACTCCGTCCCGGAAAGAGCGAAGTGTTGGCCGTCGCCATCTCGACGAGACTCTCGAGGCTCGAGCCGCTCGTCTCCTCGAGACGGCGCAGGCGCAGCGAGAGCAGGGCGAGTCCGAGAACGACGAGGCTCGCGCCGAGTCCCATGAAGAGCGGTGCGGCACTCGAGCTCGGCACGGCGAACGACCCGGCGAAGAGTCCCGCAGCCGCCAACCCGGAAGCGATGGCGGTCCAGCGCGCGCGGCGCGACGCTCGTGCGTGAGACTCTCCCGAGCTCGACTGCCCTCGCAGGAGCTGGGGAACCGGGAGCTCGGCCATCTTGCGCACAGCCCTCCAGATCGCAAAGAGCGCGATCAGAAAGCCCGCCAGGAAACCACCGACGAGCGAAATCGGGCCGACGTGAAGATTGAGAAAGGCGGTGCCGATGGCGCCGAGCCAGAGGGTCTGCAGGGCCCAAAGGACCGCCGAGGCGTAGGCCAGCGAGCCGAGAACTCCCAGCACGCCACCGATCCCGGCGAGGAGCGCTCCTTCGCCGAGCAGCACACGACGGACGGCCTTGGCCGGGAAGCCTGCAGCCAGGCGAAGCCCGATCTCAGCCGCCCGCGTCTCGGTGCCGAGACGGAAGAACAGAAGGACCAGCAACGCCGCCGACACGATGAGGAAGAAACTGAAACCGATGAACAGGCCGCCGAAATCCGTCGCGCCGCGCGACGAGGTCAACCCTTCGGCCTTGACCGCCTGCACGGCCATTCCCGACTCGCGGAGCTCGAGCCGCTGCGGCAGCACTTCACGAAGCTCCGCTGCCAGAGCATCAGCCCCCTGATCCGTCGTCAGCCGGAGTCCACTGAGAGTGCCGAAGCGGCTCGTCCACAGTCGGCGCGCGTCCGCCTCGGTCACGAAGGCCTTGGGCGTGCCGCGGTAGTCGTCCCAGAACTCCTCGTCCTTGTCCCGGATGAGATCGAGATCGACCGGGAAGGTTGGCTCCCAGTCGGACATGTTGCGGGCGTCGGCCACTCCCGGAAAGTCCGGCGTCAGGCTCGGATCGGCCGCCCAACCTTCCATCGCGACGATCCCGGCGAGACGGAACGACGCCTCCGCTGCGATGAGCTCTTCGCGCTCCCCGACCTGCCAGAAATCGATCGCTACGGTGTCGCCCACTTCGGCCGAGAGGTCCTCGGCCGCCCAGGCGCTGAGGTAGATGTCTCCATCCTGAAGTGACGGCGCGGGCGCACCGCCCAACAGAGTCAGACCGCCGAAAGCATCATCGCCGCCCAGACCGGCAATCGTCGAGTACGGCATCGCCGTCTCTTCTCGTCCCTCGACCACCGTGCGGTTGGCCAGGTAGGTCGAGACCTTCACGGCCCGGGCACCGACCGACTCACTCGCTTCGAGCACGGCCTCCACGAGATGCGGTCTCAGGACGATCTCGCGACTCGAAACGTTGAGTCCCCGCCCTTCGTCGATCGGCTCCATCTCCAGGCCAAAGTCCTCGACGACGACGCTGTCGAGAACGGCGCGCTCGAGGGTATCGACGTCGGCGAGCGACTCTGGGTCTTCGGCGCTGCGACTCGCGACGAGTGCATTGACCCGCTCGCGCTGCCCGAGCGCGCGCTGCAGCACTTCCAGATCGACGAAGGCGAGCTGCGGAAGATCCTGGTGCGGCACGACCGAGAAACGGCCCACGCCCTGATTGGGAAGCACCTGAGTCACTTCGAGTCGAACGGTCTGCACTACGTCCGCGGGATCGGTCGACCCCATGAGCATCTCTCGGGGCACCTCGCTCGGGCGGGCGAGGCTCAAGACGAGCGGATCGCCGACCTCGACTCCCAGCTCGGCGCGCAGCGACTCGTTGATGACGACCGAGGAGAATCGCTGCTGAGCCTGTCGTTCGAGAAGCAGCTCGGTTTCGGGAAAGAGCGAGGCGAAGTCGGGTCCGACGCCTTGGATTCCTACGCTGCCAGCGCGGGTCTTGGTGTCGGGTGCGAGCACGGCTCCCTGCAGCAGCAGGAGCGAAGAAAGGCCATCGTAGGACCGCTGGAACTCAGCTCGCGCGGCCACATCCTGCGCCAGCTCCTCGCGAAAGAAGCCGTCGCTCAGCAGCGCTTGATCGATCGCGCCAAGCCGCTGCAGTGTCAGATCACGAAGGCTTCCCCGCATCGAGTCTCCGACGAGCAGCGCTCCGGTCAGCACCGCCGTCGTCACCGCGGCCGCCAAAACGACGGCGAAGTTCGTCTTCGAGTAGTAACGCAGGCTCTCGATCACGACGCCACTCCTGCAACGACGCCGAGCCGCAGTCGGTTCTCGAATCTCTCCGCGAGCTCTTCGCTGTGAGTGACGACGACCATGGTGCGCCGTTCCCGCGCCTGCAAGTCGAAGAGCAGGTCGGCGACGACCTCTGCGGTCTTCGGATCGAGGTTGCCGGTGGGCTCATCGCAGAGCAAGAGGCTCGGACGATTGATCAGCGCCCGCGCAATCGCAACGCGCTGACGCTCGCCGCCGGACAGCTGCGCGGGACGATGCGTCAGCCGCTCCTCGAGACCGACCGCTGCCAACAGCTCTCGCGCGCGGTCGTCCGTTTCGTTGCCGCCGACGGCCAGGGTCGGCAGCGTGACGTTCTGCAGGACGTTGAACTGCGGCAGCAAGTGATGGTCCTGAAAGACAAACCCCACTTCGCGCCCGCGGAAGGAAGCGAGCTCGGCTTCAGGGAGCGCAAAAGGGTCGACACCGTCAATGCGCACCGCACCCGAGGTCGGCGGCTCGAGCGTGCCGAGAATGTGCAGCAGAGTGCTCTTGCCGCAGCCCGAAGGCCCGGTGACAGCCAGGGCATCGCCGGCCTCGAGCCGCAGATCGAGGCCGTCGAGCACCGTCAGTGGGCTGTGCCCGGTCTCATAGTCCTTACACAGGGCCTCGACCTCGAGACGCCCTCTTTCGTCGCCACTACTCTTCTCGCTCACGCCGATCTCCTCTGCGATCTGAACCTACCGGAGTTTCAAGTCTTCCGCCGGACACTGCTCGAAGCGGTCGGCGATCTGCGCCGGAATGGCGATGGCCCTGGGCCGCTCGCCGGCCTGCAGCACACAGCAGGCGCTGGCGATACGACCGCGGGCTACGAGATCGTCGTCGTGGCGAAAGAAGACGCGGTACGTCATCGACTTCGTTCCCTTGCGCTCGACGAGCACTTCGAGATCCAACCAGTCTTCGAAGCGGACCGGGCGAAAGAAATCACAGCTCGCCGACAGGCGCGGCCAGCCGATCTGATGCCCGTCGATCTCCGTGTGAACGCTGGTGCCAATCGAGCGCAGGAACTCGTGCTCGGCCGACTCCATGAAGACGTAGAAGCGCGAGAAATGAACGATGCCGGCGAGGTCCGTGTCGGAGAACTCGATGCGCCTCCGCGTCTGAAACCGGTCCACGGCCGCGGTCAAGTGGCTACGGCTCCAAAGCCTCTCGCCTTTTCGAAGCCCTCGATCGTCGCCCGCGCCATGGCGCTGACGTCGAAGTGCCTCGCCACTCCGGCACAGCCCGCCGAGCCCAGCTGCTCGCGCAGATCGGCGTCCCGCGAGAGTTGCACCAGCTGCTCAGCGAGCGCCCGGGCGTCGCCGGGCGGAAACAAGAGCCCGCCGCCCGAGCGCTCCAAGATCTCGGGAAAGGCGCCGTGCTCCGGCAGGACGACCGGGACCCCGACGGCGAGCGCCTCCAGGATCGACAGGCCCTTCGGCTCGCGGTACTCCGTCGGTACTGAGAACGCGTGCAGGCTGGAAAGGAAGTCGATCTTGCCCTGGCGGTCGACCTCGCCGACCCAATCGACGCTCGTCTCCAGATCGAGCTCCTTGATACGGCGCCGAAGTCTCTCGGCGTAGGCGGCGTCACGGCCGCCCAGGTAGCCGGCAATCCGCAGCTGAGCCGTCGGAATCTCGCGCACGACCTCGGCGAAGGCCTCGATCAGATGATGCAGGCCCTTTTCGGGGCAGATGCGCGCCAGGTAGCCCACTGTGAACGGCTCCGCCGGCGGATCCGAACTGCGGGCAAAGCCCTGGAGATTGATTCCCAAGCGCGCGACGTGGATCTTCTCGGCCGGTATGTCGAGAAAGTCCGACATGTACTCGCCGTAGTAGTCGCAGGTCGTCAGAAAGAGATGACAGTCCTTGGCGCGCGCCTTGAGCTGATCGTGCACACGCGTCCGCCAGGGCTCGTCGAGGTCGTCGAGAAAGATGTCCTCGCCCTGGAGCGCGCAGAGAATCCGCGCGCCTGGCAACTTGTCGCGGAGACTCCGCGCCATGCCCAGGAGCATGGAGTTCGTCAGCACGACGATGTCGGGCTTGTAGCTGTCGCGCAGCCAGAGGACGAGCTCTTCGAGCTCTTTCTTCTGACGACCGCTCTCCCCCTGCAGCATTGACAGGGTCAACGCGCCGAGCTCCTTGGCGTTCGTCGAGTCTGCCGAGCCCGCCACCCAGCTGAGGAGCTTCGGAGCGTCCAGCAGATGGCGGAGCACTCCTGGGAGCTTGGCGAGCCAGGGCGCCTTCTGCTGGAGATAGATGTTGATGGCGCCGTAGAAGACGCGGTCGCTGCTGACGTTCTCCTCGTCCGTGCGCAGCGGCGTGTAGATCGGGATGAGCAGAGCGTCGAGGCCCTCACGCTGAAGCTCGCTGACCAGGGCGTTGTCGCGAATGCAGCTGCCGCAGATCATGCCTCCCGCGCCCGCTGCGATGTACGCCACTTTGAGTCCCTGACCCGACTCCGTCATGTCTGTCTCCCGAAGAAGCGCTCGAGCCGATCCGCCTCGGGTGCGCGCGTCATGAGCGAACCGAGGACGACGGCGAGGCTCGAGGCAGCGAAGAGTACGACGACCGGCATGGCGCCGGTGCCACCGACGCTGTAGTCGGGGCGCCCACCAGCGTCGAGGAAGAAGTACAGCCAAAGCACGACCACGACGACCTCGGCGGCGAGCACACCGGCAGCGGTGCTCCGCTTCCAGAAAAGCCCGGCGAGGAGCACCGGCAGCAGGGCGCTGTAGCCAGTGAACGACCAGACGGCCAGCCCGAAGATGCTGCGACTCGTCACCAGCGACAGGGCGAAGGTGACACCGATGATCAGAACCACGAAGATGCGCCCGATCCGCACGCGCCGCTCTTCACCGAGGTCGCCACCCAGGCGATAGTGACCGACGACATCGTGGGCGAACATCGTTCCCAGCGACAGAGACTGCGAGTCCAACGACGACATGATCGCGGCGAAGACGCCAGCACCGAGTAGCCCCGCCAGAGCCTCTGGGGCGTGCAGCGCGATCATGCGCACCAACACCGAGTTGGCTGCGGGCCCCTCGAGCCCCGGAAAATCGAGATTGCCGAAGAGGCCGAGCAGGACGCTCGGAATCCAGACGGCGGCGATGCACAGGGGGTAGAAGATCACCGGAGCGCGGAAGGTCTGGGCGCTGCGGGCCGAGAGCCAGTGCATGAAAATGTGCGGGAACATGCCGACCGAGGCGGGGATCAGCGTGTAGCTCAGCATCCGGATCTCCGACACGCGATCGCCTCGGATCAGGAGCTCCGGCGCCTCCGTCTGCAAGCGTTCGACGGCGATGCCGACACCGCCGAGAGATCGGATGATGACGACCGCGGTGAGACCTCCCAGAACCATGAAGAGCGAGGTCTGAAAGGTGTTGACCCAGGCGGTGCCGCGGAGGCCGCCGAAGGACACGTAGCTGAGGACGACGGTTGCGATCATCAGGCTCCCGACCCAACCGGGCACGGCGCCGTCGGTGATCTGCGTCAGCGTGAGACCGCCGCCCATGACGCCGATCAGCAGATACGGGATCATCAACAGGACCAGGATCACGAACAGGAAGAGTCCCGGCACGTCGGCGCCCCAGCGATCCCGAACGTATTGCACCTGGGTGACGTAGCCGAACTTTCGGCCCAGCTGCCACACCCTCGTGCCGACGAAGAGAAAAAGGAGCGGTGCCAGGATCGCCGACGACGACGCCATCAACGAGTAAACGCCGACGCCGACACGATACGCCTCGCCCGAAGCACCGAGGAGCGCGAACGACGTCATGTGCGTGCCGAACAGAGTCATCAGCAGCACGAAGGCACCGATGGAGCGGCTGGCGACGAAAAAGTCCTCTCCCCCGCTGCCGCGGGCGAAACGCTGCGAAGCGAGGCCGACGACGAGGACCGCGGCGAGGTACGCGATGACGATGGCCAGCGTCACGACCGAACCCCGTCCTCTTTCTCCGGCTCCGTCTCAGCGGCGTCGTCGAGAGGCCAGGCGAAGCGCACCACGAGGGACATGACGCCCGTTACGGCAAAGCAGAAGGCGATGTGGTAAGTCAGCCCGATCGGTAGACCGAAGACCAGCCGAGGTTCCGCCCACCACCAGAAGTCGTAGCGCAGAACGAAGAGGGCCGCGAGGAGTAAGAGAACCAACCAGCGCAAGCAAACCCCCTTCGTTCGAACTCAGCCCTGACGGGCCACTGCAATCTCGGAGAGCGACAGCGGCTTCGTCTCGGCTTCCTGCATCTGCATCGTCGCCATGTCGGAGAAGAGCTGCTCGAAGTCGCGCTCGAAGACGTCGCCAATCAAGATGCCGGTGACGTCACCCTGATGATGCGGGTACTTCTTGAGAAACCGGCCGATGCTGAAGTCGTCGCTGTAGAAGACCTCGACCAGTCGACGAATGGCGTCGACTCCGGCGCTCAGCCGGGGCTTGAACGAGCCCAGATGTTCGCCGCTGAGGTCGTCTCGTGCAATACCGTCGGCGACGGCCTCAGCAGCCATGACGCCACCGTGCAAACCGAGAAACACGCCGGAGGAATACACGGGGTCGATGAAACTGTAAGCGTCTCCCACAGCGACCCAACCGTTGCCGGCGATCTGCTCGTGCCGGTAGGAGAAGTCCTTGAGGACCTGCACCGGGCGACACTGAACGGCTCCTTCCAGCCGTCGCTCGATCTCGGCGCAGCGTCCGACCTCCTCGAAGAATGTCTCGTGAGGGCGCCCCTCCCGATCCTTGACGAGATAGTCGATGCCGCCGACCACGCCCACGCTGACGATGTCGTCGGGGAGCGGGATGTACCAGAACCAGGACTTCCCTTCCTCGGTGTGCAGGATGAGCGTCGCACCTTCGTCACGTCCGCTGTCGCGCCAGGCTCCACGGAAGTGCGTGAAGATGGACGCGTGATGAAGGTTGTAGTCGACCTTCGGCAGATCGAGCTTGCGCCCGATCAGCGAGGTCTGACCCGTCGCGTCGACGACGACCTTGCAGCGCACTTCACAGCTCTGCTCACCCGCCCTCAACTTGAGTCCGACTACTTGGCCGGTGTCGTCCTGAAGGAGCTCTCGGGCACTGATGCCGCGCAGCGTCTCCGCACCGACATCGGCGCAGTGACGGAAAAGCAAGTCGTCGAAGTCGGCACGGCGCACCTGCCAGGTCCGCGCGCTGTCGACCGCACGCTCGTCGGACGGGTCCTTCTCGCTGTCGAAGTAGAACGGCATCGACGCCTTTCCCGACTTGGCGTAGAACTGCACGCTGTGCTTCTCGGTGAAGCCGGCTTCTTTGACCTTGTCGAGCACGCCCATCGCTTCAAACGCCGAGTAAGTCTCCGGCATCAGCGACTCACCGATCTTGAAGCTGGGGCTCTGCTGACGCTCGGCGAGCAGAACCGAGAGCCCTTTGCGAGCGCAGACGGCCGCGGTCGCGGTTCCCGAGGGACCTGCGCCGATGACGACGACGTCGTAGGCGTCACGACTCGGCAGTGAAGAAGAGGCTTGCATCGACTGGCTCATGGGGGCTCCCGCAAGCGGCACCCGGAGGGATGCCGCCGATCCTAACGTTCTGAGGCGCTTCGCGCGACTTCCTCAGTGCTTTCGTGCAATTCGGCCGGCATGGATGCATTCCAACCCAAGATCGCTTGCGCCGAATTCCAAGGAAAAAGGCTCCGAAGCCATGCCTCGGAGCCTTCGTGCCCCGGCCCTTCGGCCACTCTGCTGCGACCGCGAGCGCCCCTGGACGCTTCCGAGGCCGATGCGGCCTCGGAGGCGGCTCAGAAGAAGTCGTAGCTGAGTCCGAGGTTGAGGAACAGCGGCTCGAGGTCGATGTCGAAGTTCGGAACCTCGTTGTCGCTTTCGGCAGAGACGTCGAAGTACATCGCACCGAGGTAGAGCGACCACTTGCCGTCGGCCTTGAACGGAATGTCCAAGCCGAGCTGAGCGCCGAGCGCCGTCTCGCTGTCATAGCTGCGACGGAAGTTCCGCCCCTGCAGATTGAAGTCGACGCTGCCGTAGTCGAGGTAGCCGATCAACGGTCCGACAAAGAGGTCGACGCGCGACTCCGGCGTCAGGTGGAAGATCGGCCCGGCGAAGAGACCGAACGTGTCCGAGTCTTCGTCGGTCATGTCCCAGACCTCGCGACCGTGCTCGATGAAGTCGAGCTCGAAGTTGCTCTCCAGGCCGCCGAAGAAGGCGCCGAAGCCGAGCCCAAGCCACTTGTTGAAGCGGTACTCCGCTTGAGCACCGATCGCCTGACCACCGTCAAACCAGAAAGCCTGCCGCTCGCCGCCACCGAGGTCGAAACGCTGCTGATCGTCGGAGGTGTCGATGCGGCTGAGAAACGGGGTGATGCTCCAGCCACGGTAGGGCTTCGGCAGAATGGTCGCGGTCGCCTCACAGCTGCTGGACTGCCCGATCGCGTCCGTGACCTCGGCGCGCACCGTGCGCGGGCCTTCGCCGTCGGCCGTCAACGTCACCTCGTAGGGCGCGGTGATCGCTTCGCCGTCGAAGGTCACGGAGTCGATGGAGGTACCTTGCCCCGCCGCCGCGTTGACCCGGGCGATGAATTCGTCGCCGTCGAAGATGTCCTCGCTCGGCAGGTCGATGCTGCAGGTGGGAGCCGCCGGCTTGGGCGGCTCCGGGTCCTTGCAGGCCCGGTTCACGCTCTCTTCGGCCGAACACATGATCGAAGTGCCGCGCGGCGTCGTGACCGTGCTGGTGGACTTGAAGCGGAAGGTTCCCTTGCGCTCGTCGGAGTCGAAGTTCCAGCGCAGTGCCGAGGAGCTGTCCGCTGCAGTGAGCGTGCGCTTCTGGCCTGACGGGGTCGTGACCTCGACGCTCACCGTACCGGTCGATCCGCTCGCGTCGACGGTGATCGTCGTGTTCTCACAGGTGGAACCCGCGGCGTCGTCGACCTTGAGTGAGCAGATCGGCTCCGGTGCCTGAGCGAGCAGCGCCAGGTTTCCGCAAGCTTCCGGGACCACCATCGAGTACCAGGTGCCGTTCGAGGCGAACTGGACCTCCCAGCCCTCGAAGGCCTCGCGTCCGGCCCAGCAGAGGTCGCGGCGGATCGCAGCGGCTCCGCCCCGGCGGAAGACCATCCATCCGAGGGGCGTACCCGGCTCGAAGCTCTGGCGACTGGCGCCGCCGTCGGCGACGGCCTGGAAGAGGTCCGCCTGATTCCCTTCCCAGCCGATCTCGCGCAACATGTTCTCAATGTCGGCACGCTTGCCTTCGAACAGCGCCGCGAGATCTTCGCGGGTCTTGATCGGGTCGGAGAAGGCGTTGTTGCCTCCCAGACGGCTGATCTTCGTATACCCCTCGCAGACGGCCTGAGCGGAGGCCGAGCCCGTCGCAACGAGCGCCAAGAGGAGAGAGGTAAGCAGAATCGAAGGCGTTCTTCTAGGCATCAAAAACTCCTGCCCTGAAGTCAGGGAGTGAGCGATTTGGCGTGTGCACGAGGCTCTCGCGAGCCAATCCCGCTCATTGTAGTGGACTGCGAAGGCGGAATCGACCGGCAAGTCCAGGTCCACGCGCGACCGAAGAGGGCTCTACTCCGCCGCTTCCGTCGCGTTCCGAACGCCAGGATTTCCGTCGTGTCGATCCAGAATCATGGACCGGCACTCCTCACGGAAGTCACACTGCCACCCGAACCTGCGGCGCTCACGCGACGCGCTCGAATCAGGTGTAGCGAGAGCCTCGGTACTCGTCGCTGTAGAACGAGGGCAGGAGCTGGTCGACGCGCAGCAGAGCCTGCCGCGTCAACTCGTAGCGCCGACCGTCCTGCTTCATCAGCCCTTGATCCTGCAGTGCAGACAGCGGTTCGGAGAAGACGTCGCCGAGCTCGACTGCGAACTTGTTCGCAAAGTAGTCAGCGTCGAGCCAGCCTCGCTTCAGCTGCAGAATCGTCTCCCGAACGAGCCGCTCTTCGGGACGGGTGACGAAGCCGCGGGCCGTCGTCGGAACGCCGGCCTCTCTCCGCGTCATGTAGTCGTCCCAGCCGTCGACGTTCTGAAAGTGCACACCGCTCGCGTGGGAGAAGGCTGAGACGCCAGCGCCGAGCATGTCCGCGCCCTCCCAGAGGTTGTCTCGATAGACGAACTTGCAGTTGCGGCCCTTCTTGAGCACCGTGTAGGCGCTGGAGATCTCGTATCCGGCTTCTTCGAACTGCTCGAAAGCCCAAGCGTGCCACTCTCTCTTCATGGCCCAGTCGGCGAACTCGACTTCCGACTCACCGCGCATCTTGGCTTTGGAGAACACCGTGTTGAAGGGCAGCTCCATCTGGTAGAGGGTGACGGAATCCGGATCCCAATCGATCGTCTTCTGCACCGTCTCCCGCCAGCTTTCCCAGGTCTCGCCCACCATGCCGGCGATCAGATCGACGTTGACCTGAGGAAAGTCGAGCGCTGCGATCCAGGGTTGAACGCGTTCGATCTCCGGCGACAGATGCGCACGGCCGTTGAGCCGAAGGATGCGGTCGTCGAAGTTCTCGATGCCGACACTGAGTCGGGTGACGCCGACGTTCCGGAGCGTCTCGAGCTTCGGTTCGGTCAGCGTGCCGGGCTCGCACTCGAAAGCGACCTCCTCGACCTTGTCCCAGGACATGGCGGCCTTCACTCTGACGAAGAGAGACTCGATGAGCTCGTCGGGGAGGTACGAGGGGGTTCCGCCGCCCACGTAGACGAAGTCGAGGTCCCGTCCCTCGACGATCTTGCGCCGGCTGTACTCTTCGACCTCGCCGGCGAGGTGGTCTGCGTAGGCGCTGATCTGTTCAGGCTTCTTGTCGGTGAAGACGCGGAAGTAGCAGAACTTGCAGCGGCGCCTGCAGAAGGGCACGTGCATGTACAGACCGAGTGACGCCTCAGGATCCCCCGGCGAGTCCAGAACCTCGAGCGCTCTCGGAACGGCCGCTTCTCCCCAAACGCCATACGGCGGATAGTTGGAGACGAAGACGCTGCCGACGTCGGTCGCGTCCAGGTCGAGCTTGGACGTCGCGGGCTCGAGTTGCGGAAGACTCATTGGGTGACTCCCCTGAGAGTGCGACACGGCCGTGAGTGGCGGCCGATCGGGTTCAGCGGTTCAGCCGAAGCAGTAGACGACGCCGTCGAGTGTGCCGATGACGAGCTTGCCTTGGGCCACGCTGGGCGATGCGACGATAGCAGAGCCCGTATCGAACTCCCACACGGGCTCGCCGCTCTCGAGGCCGATCGCGACGACCTGCCCCCGCTTGGTGCCGAGGTACGCGCGGTCCCCCACGACCACCGCCGACGAGTCGATGCGGCCGCCGCTGTTCCAGTCCCAGACCGACTCGCCCGTCTTTGGATCGAGAGCGTGAAGGATCTTGTCGCGGCCGCCGATGATCACCAGATCGTCGGTGACCGCGGCGGACGAGTAGTACGGGAACTTGCGCGTCGGGTGCTCGTAGGCCCACATCACCCGACGTTCTGCCAGGTCGACGCCGAGCACGCGATTCTCGAAAGTCCCGACGAACGCGCGGTCGCCGACGACTGCGGGGGTCGAGCCGGCCTGACCGCCGAGGTCGATCTTGTGAATCACCTCCCCGTCGTCGAGCGCGACGAGCCACAGGTAGCCGTCACAGCCCGAGACCATCGTGACGTCGCCTGCGATCGCCGGAGCACCGTGCACGTAGCCGTCGGTCTCGACCTGCCAGGCGAGCTTGCCGCTCTTGCGATCGAGGGCGTAGAGGCGATTGTCATAAGACCCAAAGAGGACCCGATCTCCGTGCACCGTCGCCGAAGAAATGATCTCTGCCTCGGTCTCGAAGGTCCAATTGGCCTTCCCGGAATCGGCGTCGACCGCGTGAAAGATGCCGTACTCGTCGCCGAAGTAGACCGTCCCCTCCCAAAACGTGGGAGAGGACTGGATCTCGCTCTCCGCTTCGTAGCTCCACAGCAGCTCGCCGGTCTTGAAGTCCAGCGCGATGAGCTTGGCGTCGAAGGTGCCGAGGAAGACCTTGCCGTCGGCGATCGCCGCCGTCGACTCGATGTCGGCTCCGGCGTCGTAGGTCCAGAGAACTTCCAGGTTCTCAGAGAGCTTCGACGTCGCGATGCCGTTTTGCTGAACGTTGCCTCGGAAGAGCGGCCAGCTGTCGCTCGCAGCGAGCGAAGTGGTCACGCTCAGGCTCAGTGCCAATGAGCCGAGAAGACTGCGACTCAACATCTTGAGATTGCCACGCTTCATCTCGAGTTCCTCTTGCAACGTTCTGCTGATCTGAGTTCAGGGCTTCCAGCCCAAGGGTCGGGAGGCCTCGACAGTGCATCCGCGCCAGAGGCCACAACGGATTCGATCCGCAGAGGATTCCGCGTTCTCCAGAGGGTCAGCCGCTCGCGGCGGCAGCTCCGAGGCACGACCGGTAGAGCCCGGCGAGCTCGGCTGCCGCCACCTTGCGAGGATTGTGCTCTGCTGTCCACTGAGGAGCCGCAGCAGCGGCGAGCTCCTCGATCTGCTCGGCCTTGACGCCTACCTCCTCGAGCGACTGCGGCAGCCCCGCTTCCCGACGCATCGACTCGAGGCGAACGGCGAGCGCTTCTCCTGCACCGCCGGGAGTCACGCTCGTCAACTCGGCGTACTCCGACTCGGAAGCCACCGCGTTGTAGCGGACGACCGACGGCAGAACCAGTCCGACCGCAGCCCCGTGGGTGACGTCGAATTCGGCCGTCAGCGGATTGGCGCAGGCGTGCGCGGCGCCGAGCATCGACATCTCGATCGCAGCGCCGGCGAGGTGAGCCCCGACGAGCATGTCGCCCAGAGCCTCGACCGAGGGCTCCGCGCCGGTCGCCGCTACCTCGTCGAAGCGGCGATCGAGCAGCCGGTACGCCTCGCGCGAGTAGACACGCGAGAGCGGATTGGACTTGGTCGACACCATGCTCTCGACCGCGTGCGAGACGGCGTCGAGCGCCGTCGCTGCCAGAACCTCCTGAGGTGCCGTCGCGACCGTCTGGGGATCGAGTAGAACCCGCGAGAAACGGGCCTTCTCGTCTCCGCAAGCCATCTTGACGTGATCCTCATCGCGAGAGATCAGGGCGAAGGACTGGGCCTCGCTGCCCGTCCCGGCGGTGCACGGCACGCCGATCGAGGGCAGCATCGGCTTGTCGGCCTTGCCGAAGCCCCAGTAGTCCTCCATCCGGCCACCCTGCGTGGCGATGAAGTTGATCCCCTTGGCGCAGTCCATGGCCGAACCACCGCCGAGACCGACGATCAGCCGTGCATCGCTCTCACGGCAGGCTTGGGCTCCACGCGCGACGTCGCTCTCGGTCGGGTTTTCGTGCACGTCGTCGAACACGGTCACCGTGTGCCCGGCATCACGCAGGGAGGAGGCCGCCTCGTCGACCCAACCCGCCGCGCGGAGACCGTGATCGGTCACCAGCAGGACCGGGCCACCGCCGAGCTCGCCGGCCAGCTCTCCGAGGCGCGAAAGCGCCCCGACTCCGTAGATCAGATGCGAGCGACGAAGCTCGACTGCCCAATCGGAGCCGGGAGTCGGCTCACTGTCCGGCAATCGCGAAGAGCTCGGCACGGGTGGCAATGTAGAGCACTCCGTCCTTGGCGACCGGAGTCGTGTACACCGCAGAACCCATGTTCATCTCGGCGATGACTTCTTCCTTTTTGCCGGTCTTGAGCACGACGATGTCGCCGTCCTCGTCACCGAGGTACACCTTGCCGTCGGCGACGAAGGGAGAGCCCCAAACGGCCGCGAACGTATCGTGCGTCCAGTAGTGCTCGCCGGTCTCGGCGTCGAGGCAGTAGAGGAAGCCGCTCAGGTCCGTGATGTAGACGAGACCCTCGTGAATCGCCGCCGTCGAGATCGTACGGTTGAATTCTTCTCCACCGTAGGACCAGACCTCGGCCTCACCGGTGACGTCGCCCTCCTTGGAGGCATCGATCGCGAAGAACCGACCGGGACCTTCACCGTGCTCCGGATCCTGGCCGACGCCGACGTAGAAGCGCCCGTTGTGGAACACCGGCGTCGAGATGACATTGTTGCGCGTGCCGGAGCCACCGAGCTCCCAGACCGAGTCCTTGGGGTTCAGATCGTACTTCCACAGCAGCGCGCCGGTCTTGGGGTCGAACGAGTACAGCCAACCGTCTCCGCCAGGAAAGGCCACCTGAGCCACTCCATTGACGACGCCGTAGGCCGGGTTCGACCAGGTGCCGTGAAGGATGGCATCGCCTGGGTCGGCGTTCTCCCAGACGAGGTCGCCTTTCTCGATATCAACCGCGACGAAGCTCGGCGCGAGCGGCGAGGGGATGTTGACGTGCCCCTCGTCGACGCCGTTGCCGGTCGTCGCGAAGAGGATACCGTCGACGACGAGCGGTGAGCCGGCTGCCAGGTTGTGCGGGAACACGTCGAGCTCGCCGATCAGGTCATAGCTCCAGAGGATGTCGGCGTCGGCCTTCGTCGAGAGCGCTTCGTCCTTGAACGGACCGTCGTTCTCATCGTCGTGAAAGCCTTCGACGTCGGCACAGATGACCTCGCCGCGATTGGAGATGTAGTAGACCTTGTCGCCGTCGATCAGCGGCGTCGAGCAGACACCCTGCAGCGGCCAGTCGTTGACGCGACCGGCAGGCAGCTTGTCGTGCGTCGCCTGCCAGATCAGCTCGCCGTCGTCCGTCTTGAAGGCCAGGACGATGCCCTTGTCGCCGACGACGCCCTCGCGCAGGGCGCCTTCGTTGTTGGTGCCGACGTAGACGCGACCGTCCGCGACCACGGGGCCGGCGTAAGTCTGCGAGCCGAGCTTGGTGCGCCACTTGACGTTCTTGCCGCTGTCGACGTCCCACTCGGACGGCAGCCCGGTCTCGTCGGAAACCATGTTGCGCGACGGCGTGTTTCCGTACATCGCCGGCGTGTCTTCGCCCGCGGCCCAGGCCACGGCCCCGACGGCCAGTCCCAACGCTCCAATGATCTGCAGTTTCTTCATGATGCGTTCCTCAGTTTCTTTGACCTGGCGAATCGCTGGCAGTTACCGCGTTTCTCAAGGATGTTCATTCGCTTTGGGCGGAGCCCCGTCGAGGGGCGGAGAATCGGCGTGCGTAGCGAAGCCCGTGACAACACCACGAAGCTTCTCTAGGGATTGGGGTAGATCTTGACATTGTCGAAGTAGAAGCTCGCCGGCGAGTAGGCCTGAAGGCCCGGCGCACCGGCTGGCACCGGCAGCGGATCTTCGACGACCAGGGTCCAGTCGGACGGCTCCGGCTCACCCTTCGCCCACACCTTGCCCTTGGCGATCGCCTTGCCGTCAGTGCGCTCGACGCTGAACTTCAGCTGGTACCACTTGTCCATGTCCCAGGCGAAGTCGATCGCCGTCGCGATGCGACGGACGGCCGTCCAGGTGCGGATCTCGAGCTTCTGCGAGTTGCCGAGGAGGTCGAGGATGTAGCCGCTGTTGATCAGACCACCATCCGTCTTGCGGCGTCCCTTGAGGCTGCCGCGGATCTCAGCTTCGACCGTGTACTCGGTGAGGCTCGGCGGTCCCATGAAGAGCTTGGAGCGCAAGAGACCGCGCTCGGCGACCGGCTTCTCGAGCACCTTCGCACCGTCGAGATCGGCGACCTGGTACCGGCCGGCGCCGATCCAGTACGGACGGCCACGCCCCTGAATGTCGTCGAAGGACTCTTCGTAAGGCAGCGGCGGAAAGACCCGAACGCGCGCCTTGGCCTCGAGCGAGCCGCTCTTGGCGGTCACCTCTGCGGCGTGGAAGCCCTCGGCGGGAGCCCGCAGCGTCGAGCCGTCGAAGCTCCCCCCAGGAAAGCTGAGCTCGGCGTCCACGGCGCCGAGGGAGCGGCCCGTCTCGTTGAAGGCAAGCACCTGGTAGTCGACCGTCTCGCCCGCCATCACGGTGACGTCGCCCGGGACGACGCGCAGCACGGCAGGATCATCTGAGCCGGCACTTTCCTCGCGGAACGTGCGCGGCGGCGACGACGCAACGTCGAAGGAAGCATCGGCATCGCCGAGGCAGTAGATGCCCTCCTCCGTCGTGAAGTAGATGCGGCCGTAGGCGATTGCGGGAGAACCGTAGGTCTCGGCGTAGCGACGACCGTCCGGCATCTTGACCTCGTCGCGATCGAGCACCTCGGCACCGGTGTCACTCGGCTCGAGGATGGTGACGTTGCCGTTCACCTCGGTGACATAGATCTTGCCGTCGGCCCAGACCGGAGCGTTCTTGCCCACGGTACCGGTCTCGACGTGCCAGATGACTTCGCCGGTCTCGACGTTGAGCGCCGACAGGTTCGCCGAGTTGTCGACGACGTAAAGGCGACCTTCGTGGAACATCGGCGAGGGGAAGCCCATCTTGATCGGCTGGCGCCAGCGCTCGTGCGTCTTGGTGACGTCGCCCGTTCCAGTCGCGTCGATGGCGACCGTGCGGCCGAGAGTCGCTTCGTCGATGTTCTCCTCGGAGTGACCGATGTAGACCGTGTCGCCGATCACGAGCGGCGAGCTGTTGATGCCGCGCTTGGAGAGCTCGAACTCCCAGACCAGTTCACCGGTGCGCGCCTTGAGTGCATAGATGTGACCGTCGGCGTTACCGCTGATGAAGAGGCGCTGGCCGTTGATGACCGCCACCTGTCCGTTGGAGGTCGTGTTGCGGTCGTACGGCAGGCCGCCGGGCTGAGCCATCCAGCGAATCGCGCCGGTCTTCTTGTCGAAGGCGTAGTAGCGGTGCGTCGGCCGGCCGAGAGGTCCCCACGAGCCGTTGATGACGGAGACGATGACCTGATCTTCGTCGACGAGCGGCGTGTGCGTGCGGCCGCCGTAGCCGTTGAAACGGCCGAGCTCCTCTGTGAGGTTGCGCTGCCAGACGACGTTGCCGTCCGCGTCGAGGCAAAAGAAGCGTCCGCCGACGCCCTGTGCGTAGAGGTAGCCCGTCTCGACATCGGCCGCCAGCGACGCCCAGCCGGCGCGGTTGTACGGCACCGTCGTATTCGAGTTCGGCACCGTGTGTTCCCAGAGCGGGTCGCCGGTCTTCGCGTCGAAGGCTGCGACGAGCTCGCGTCGGTCCTGCTGATCTCCGCCGCGGCCCATGACGAAGACGCGACCGCCGAGAATCACCGGAGTCGAACGGCCGATGAAGTCTCTGCGCCACAGAAGGTTCTCACCCTCCGTGGACCAGCTGGTAATGAGCCCGGTCGCCTCGGAGACGCCGGTGTGCTGCGGCCCGCGCCAGTGGGGCCAGTCTTCGGCGATCGCCGCGGAGGTCGAGCCGAGGAGCAGCGCGAGGACGAATCCTCCGAGCGCTCGCGGCCCAAAAGCTTGGAATTCCTGAGACATGAAAACTCCTCTCGGAGAGTCGGACGCAGCGCGGCCTCATCAGGGACGCGGCGAGCTGTAAAAGAAGGAAGCTGGCGGGATTGGCGCGACAGCGCCGATGGCTGCACGCCGAAGCGTGGCGTTCAGGGCAGATTCCTCGGGATTACGCCAAACCTCACCATCGATGTCAACAAACGGGTGACGCACGGTATGCCGCCATCGTTTCGGGACGAGTCGTTTCGACGCGGTACCCCGGTGTAGCATCGCCGCAACTTCCGCGGGCGCTCAGCGTCGTCGAATCAACCCGTCTCCGGACTCGCGCCGGACACACCCGAGGACTCCTCACCCATGGCAAACACCGACTCTTCCTCCATGACCTGGCTGCTCTTCGCCCTGATGACCGCCTGCTCGTGGGGCTGCTACGGCGTCTTCATCCACAACGGCAACATGGCGATGGCCGATCCCGTCAACGGCCGCTACAAGGCCTTCCTGTTCGTTGGCCTCGCCTATTTCCTAACCGCCGTCCTCGCCCCGACGATCCTCCTGCTCTCCAAAGGAGTCGCGTTCTCGGGCATGCCGGCCAAGGGGATGATCTGGTCGCTCGTCGCCGGAACCGTCGGAGCGATCGGCGCCTTCGGCGTACTGCTCGCGTTCGGGGCCCAAGGCACTCCGACGGTCGTGATGTCGATCGTCTTCGGCATTGCGCCGATCATCAATGCCTTCGTGGCCATGGGTTTTCATCCTCCGGCCGGCGGTCTCGCTGCTCTGCGCTGGCAGTTCGTCCTCGGCATCCTTCTTGCCGCCGCCGGCGGTACTCTGGTGTCGCTCTACAAGCCCAGCTGAGCCAGCTGGCGAAGCCCGTGACCGCCGTCGCGGGCTTCGCGGAGGTCGCTCGACGCGGGACTCGTCGTCCCGACGACCCGTCACTCCGCCCGGTACCGCCACGCCGAAACGACCTCGCGCACCTCGCGCTCGACTCCCGGCGCTCTTCCCGGGAAACATCGCCGTCCGCGACACGTATTGTCAACACATATAGCATTACTACCTATGGCACTACCAACCACAGATCGCGAACGCAAAAAGGGCACGGCCGAACTGCTGGTGCTGGCACTGGTCAGCGAACGGCAGCGGCACGGCTATGAAATCGCCAAGCTCATCGAGGGCCGCTCCGGCGGCGCGCTCGTCTTCCAAGTGGCGTCTCTCTACCCCCTGCTCTACCGGCTGGAGAAGAAAGGACTCATTCGAGGACGATGGGTGGAGAAAGCCGGCGAGCGGCGACGACGCTTCTACGGGCTGACGCCCGAGGGACGCAAGTTCCTGGGTGAGGAGCGACAGCGGTGGCGACAGTTCGTCGACGCCGTCGACCGCATCACCTCGTCCCAGACGAGCGGCGCCTGAGCGACTGCGCGAGCGATCCGGGGGGCCCTTCATGACCCAACGGCACGACATCACCTCCGGCACCCACGTCGCCGGCCATCTCTCCGATCCCCAGCTCGCCAGCTGGAGGAAGGCCCTCCGGCGAGAGGTCGAGAGCCTCGGCACCACCGACCCCGAGCGCGATCGCATCGAAGAAGAGCTCGCGCAGATGCTGCGTGACGAGGCGGCGTTCGAAGGCCTCGATCTCGAGGCTGAGGGAGCAGCGGAAACGTGGATCGCCGCACGCCGCGTCCACCTCGAAGAGCTCCTCAAGGAGCTCCGGCCCGAGCTGCCCCGAAAGAGCGCGCTGACGTCGGGCGTAGCCCCCGTCGGAGAGCCCTCCCGGTGGTCCCACCTCTCCGCGGGACTCAAGCTCGACCTCCTGCTCGCCCTGCGATCCTTCTCGAAACGTCCCGGGCTGACCGCCGTCATTCTGGCGACGTTGGTGCTGGGCATCGGACTCAACTCCACCGTCTTCAGCGTTCTCGACTCCGTGCTCTTCCGTCCGCTGGCCGTCGCGGAGTCCGACCGACTGTTGCGCGTCTACTCGAGCGTGCCCGATGGCTTCCTCCCCGAAGAACCGATGGCCTATCCCGACCTCGTCGACCTGCGCGAGAGTCGAGCTGTGGAAGGCATCGCCGCCCACGCAACGACGTTCGTCGCCTATTCGCAGGGGGATCAGGCGGAGATCGTCATCGCCGAGATGGTCTCGGACGACGCCTTCGACCTGCTGGGCGTCCGGCCGCTACGCGGCCAGCTCTTCTCGGAGGGCCAGGCCAACGACGGCAGCGTGCTGCTCAGTGCCGCAGCGTGGCGACAGCGTTTCGACAGCTCTCCCGAAGCTCTCGGACAGACGGTGCGCGTCAACGGCCACCCGCTCGAAATCGCCGGGGTCCTGCCGGGGAACTTTCGTGGCCTGCAGAGGCCTCTACAGCCGCAGTTCTGGATCACTCTGGAAACCGCCGAGCGGATCGGCGCGTTTCCGTCGCAAAACAGCGGCAACTCGACGGCCGCCTCTCGCCTCGTCGACCGCAATCGGCGGTCCTACTGGGGACTGGCTCGGATGAAGGACGGCTGGCAGCTGCCGGCGGTGGTCGCGGACCTCGAGAACATCGCAAAGGGCCTCGAAGAAGCCTTTCCGGACTCGAACGAAAACCGCTCGCTGACCGCGCGCACCTTCGGCAGCGTCACGGTCCTTCCCGCCTTCGACACGAGCGTCGACACCGCCTCCGGGATCCTTCTCGGTCTCGTCCTCCTCGTCCTGTTGATCGCCAGCGCCAACCTGGCCAACCTGCTTCTGGCGAGAGCACTCGCGAGGCGCGGCGAAATGGCAACGCGCCTCTCGCTGGGCGCGAGCCGCCTGCGCATCGTCCGGCAGCTGATGATGGAGAGTCTCCTGCTGGCGACGGTCGGAGGCGCTGGCGGCCTTCTACTCGCGGGTCTGTGTAGCCGATTGATGAGCCAGTTCCGCTTCAACACGACGATTCCACTACAGCTTGCGGTCGACCTGGACAGCCGAGTCCTTCTCTTCACGGTCCTGCTCGCGGGCTTCGCCGCGGTCGCCTTCGGTCTGATGCCCGCGGTCGAAGCCTCGCGCACCGATTTGTCGAGCGTGCTGCGCGAGCACCTCGGGCGCGGCGGCAAGCGACTTCGTTTTCAGAGTCTCATGGTGGCGACCCAGGTCGCTCTCTCCGTCGTTCTGCTCACCTTCGGCGGGCTCGCCCTGCGCAGCGTTCTGAACGCCACGCGAGTCGATACCGGTCTGGAGACTCTCAACGCGGCCGGCGCGGTGATCTCGCCGCGCTCTCAGGGCTACGAGAACGACGAGATTCGAACGTTTTATCAGCGCCTGAAGGCGGAGCTGGCGTCACAGCCCAGCGTGGCATCGGTGTCGACCGCATCCCACCTCCCGCTGAGCCTCTTCATCAACACCCTGGACGGCATCCCCGTCGAGCGCGCGAGCGCCGCACCCGAGGAATGGCCCGAGCTCGACACCGCAGACGTCGACGACACGTACTTCGAGACTCTGGGCATCGATGTCCTTCAGGGT
>JBCCLJ010000002.1:0-93702 GCA_039026915.1 Acidobacteriota bacterium | reverse complement strand
GAAGCTGACGCGCTGATTGGTTATCGTTCGAGCTGGGGAACCGGGCCGACGGAGGGAGGGAGTGATGCCAGAACAGACACGCGCGGGAGTGAGAGCCGCGAGACTCGGCCTCCGAATTCGAGTCTCCGTTGCTGCGTTGCTCGTGGTCGTCGCGGTCGCCGGACGGGGGCGGGCACAAGATCCCGTTTCCGACGCGGTTCTCCGGTTCGAAACGACCCCCGAGGATGGCCGACCCGGAGGCTGGTTCGGCGGACCGCCAGAACACCTGGGCGTCGACGAGCAGATCGTGCACGGCGGTGACCGCTCCGCCACGATCACCCGGTCCTTCGAGGAGGACAGCGAGTTCAGCACTCTGACGCTTCGGGTGCCCGCCGGGCGCGTCGGGCAGCGCATCGTCTTCAAGGCGTGGGTGCGGAGTCGCGAGGTCGTGAACTTCTTCGGCCTCTGGCTCCGTCAGGACGGCCGTGCGGGCACCGTCGATTTTCAGCACAACTACGAGCTCGACCTCAAAGGCGATCAGGAGTGGCGCGAGGTTGCCGTTTCGACCGTGCTCTCCGATCGCGCCGAATCGGTCTTCTTCGGCGTGATTCTCAACGGCCCGGGCAAGGTCTGGATCGACGACGTCGAGCTGCTGCTCGACGGCAAGCCGTGGCGGGAGGCGGAGGTCCGGGAGCTCGAGCGACTGCCAATGGATGACGACACCCGTTTTACCGGGGGCAGCAACCTCGGTCCGAAGGCGCTGAGCGAAACCCAGGTCGAGCGCGTGGCCGAGCTGATCGAGGTGTGGGGCTTTGTCAAGGCGCACCACCCGAAGGTGCTTCGAGGTGAAGTGCACTGGGACTTCGAGTTGCTCCGCGCGCTGGGCGAGTTGTGGAGGAAGCCGATGGCGGCGGTTGAGCATCGCCGCTGGATGGCGAGCTGGCTCGAGGAGCTGGGTCTCCCGGAGCGCTGCGACTCCTGCAAACCACCTGACGGCGACGTGCATCTGCCGACGCGCCACGATTGGATCTTCAACGAGGAGCGCCTCGGCTCCGAGCTGACTGCGGCGTTGGTGAAGATTCACGCGGGACGCCTCCCGGAGGGCGGCAGCGTCTACGTGCGCTTGAACCCCGGGGTCGGGAATCCGGACTTCGGCGGCGAGCAGGCCTACGCGCACCTCGACTTCGTCGACGCGGGCTTTCGCCTCCTCGCGCTCGCGCGCCTCTGGGACGTCGTCGAGCGTTGGTTTCCGTACCGGGACCTGATCGACACACCGTGGCCGGAGGTTTTGCGCGCAGCGATCCCCCGTTTCGCTGCGGAGCTCGACGGGTCGGGCTACAAACTCGAGCTCCTTCGCGTCATCGCCGAGATCAGGGACACGCACGCCAATCTGTGGAGCGGCGTCAGCGAACGGCCGCCGACCGGGGACTGCTCCGTGGATGCCGGCGTCCGCTTCCTCCGCGACGAGGCGACGGTCTGGGCTTTGCCGAGCTCCGAGGCCGGGAAGCCGGTCGCCGCCGGCCTGGAGATCGGCGACGTCGTTACGCACCTCGACGGGCGCTCGGTCGCCGAGCTCGTCGCCGAGTGGTCGCCCGTCTATGCGGCCTCGAACGTGCCCACGCGCTTACGCGACATCGGCCGCAGTCTGGGGCTGGGTGAGTGCGACGCCGGCACCGTCTGGACCGTCGAGCGCCGAACGGAGAGAGGTTCGAAGGAGGCGATCGACGTCGAGCTGGTGCGCTCACGTCGCAAGACGACCGGCTTGCCCGGAGGATTCACTCACGACCGAGCCGGCGAGACGATTCAGGACCTCGGCGCTGACGTGCTCTACGTCAAGCTCTCGTCGGTCAAGCAGGGCGACGGTCAGAGGATCGTCGAGGCGGCAGCGGGCAAGAAAGCGCTCGTCGTGGATCTGCGCAACTATCCGAGCGCCTTCATGGTCTTCGAGCTGGGCGGGCGTCTGGTGAAGAAGAACTCGCCGTTCGCACGCTTCACGTCAGCGGATCTCGGCAACCCGGGTGCCTTCCGCTACGGGCCGTCGCTCTTCCTTTCGCCGCTGCAGCCGAGCTTCGACGGGCCGGTGGCTGTCCTCGTCGACGAGGTCTCGCAAAGCAGTGCGGAGTACACCGCGATGGCCCTCAGCGCCGACGATGACGCGGTCGTCGTCGGTTCGATGACGGCCGGCGCCGACGGCAACGTTTCGCCTCTCGCACTCCCCGGCGGTCAGCGCACGATGATCAGCGGTATCGGTGTCTTTTACCCGGACAAGACGCCGACGCAGCGCATCGGTATCGTGCCCGACATCGAGGTGATCCCGACGCCGGAGGGACTGCGCGACGGGCGCGACGAGGTGCTGGAAGCAGCGCTGCGCCACCTGCTGGGAGACGGGGCCGAAGAGGTTGCGATTCGCGAGGTTGCAGCGTGGCCCCTCGCGAAGCCACCGACCGGGACCCCCTGAGAGCCAGGCCTTCGCGGACGTCGGGCCGTCCTGGCTCGCCGGACGTCAGGGGTGAAGGGGGATCTCTCGACGTTGACGAAGCAGCGGCGAATGCCTGCGCCGCACCGCGGCTAGAGTGCCTCTTCGGCCTGATCCAGTGACGCGAGCCGCGCTTTCATGGTCTCTTCGAGGGTCGCGGCAAACTCGCTTTGGTCGTGGGCACGAAGGGTCTTGGTCAGAAAACTCAGCCGCTGGATCTCCGTGGCGTCGAGCTCGCGGCGTCTGAAGTCTTCCAGCAGGACGTCCAACCGGTTCTTCGCCTCCTCCTCCCCGCCGAGCCACTCGAGGAGAGCAAGCATCGCCCTGGCCGTGAGCGTCCAGGCGTGATCCGGGCCGATCGATCGCTCGAAGCCCCCGACCGCTTGCCCCTGCAGCTGCAGCGCCTCGTCGATTCGGTCGCTGATCGCGAGCTCTGCGCTGCGGTTCTCGATCGCCACCGCGCGTCGCCAACTGCCTTCGGGATACACCTGAAGAGAGAGCTCGAGCAGTTGACGGGACAGCTCCAGCATCTCTTCGGTCTTGCCGAGCCTCGTCTTCACGACGATCAGGTTCCCGAGCACCGTCAGCGACGGGCGGCTGGTCGGTCCGAGGTCGCGGTTGGTCGCGCCAAGGGCCTTGAGGTAGAAGTCCTCGGCCTCCTGCAGGCGCCCCTGCTCGCGCAGCATCACGGCCACGTTGTTGTAGTAGCTGCCCTCGATCCCGTCGCCATCCCCGGCTGCCTCGACAGCGGCTTCGAGGTTGAGTCGGTAGTAGCGCTCGGCCTCCACGAAGTTGCCGGTGGCACGAGCGAGCTTGGCGAGCGCGACGTTCAGGCGCAGCAAGTGGTCGCTGTCCTCGAGGCTGAGCTTGCGCAGTCTGGGTTCGGCGCTCTCCAGGAGTTCCCGCGCCCTTCTGAGCTTGCGAAGTTCGATGAGGCCGATGGCGTGCTCCAACCGAAGGAGAGCTGTGAGGGGGCCCGTTTCGACCTCTGGATGCTGCTCGATCAGCTCCTGTCCGTACTCCGCCCATCGAACGGCTTTGGCCCAGCCGTAGCCCTGGTTCTCGCTCGCAGCGCCCTCGGCCGCCATCCGGATCAAGAGCTCGACTCGTGGTGCGTCCGTCGCCTCTTCGACGGCCCTCGCACGGTCTCGCGTCGCAGAGGACTCCTGGTGCAATTCGAGATGGTCGTAGGATTCTGCGAGGCTGACGAGAAAGTCGACCAGGAGCTCGGGCTGATCTTCGAGCTGAAGTTCGGCACGCTGAGCGCCTCGATCCAACAGAGTCTTTGCGGTTTCGACGGGAGCTTCACCCTCCAAGACCTCGCTGTCGAAGATCTCGGTCATCAGTGCCGTGACGTCGTTGGCTCTTGCGGACTCGCGCGTGGCCACCTCCGCTTCGGCGACTGCTCGGCGCGCCTGCCAGAGAGTGGAGACCGTACCCGCGACGATGGCGATCCCGAGGAGGCCGAGCGCGACCGCGAGCTTCCACTGGCGACGAGCTGACTTTCGCAGCCGGAGCATCAAGCCAGCCGGTCTCGCTCGGATCGGCTCATGGCGAAGAAATCGCTCCACATCGTCCGCCAGGAGACCAGCCGTGGCGTAGCGATCTTGCGGATCGGTCGCCGAAGCCTTGGTGAGAATCGCATCGAGATCTCCACGCAGGCTCCTCTCGAGCACGGCGGGAGTTTCGAGCCCGGCCGGCACGGTCGTCAGCGCGCGCGCCTGGCCGCTCGGCCGGGGCGTTTCGGTCTCGGTGACTCGGCGGAGCAGCTCGCCGAGCGTCGGATCGTCTGCCGAGTGAATCGGTGTGCCCAGCAGCAGGTGGTGCAGCAGCGAAGCCAGGGAGTAGACGTCCGTACCCAGTGTGATCCTGTGGCCGTTGATCTGCTCGGGCGCGGCGAATCTGGGGGTCAGCGCAGTGCGGGTCAGCGTTTGTTCTTCGAGTTCCGACGGCCCGTCGAGCGCCAGCAGCTTGGCGATTCCGAAGTCGAGAAGGACCGGGTTGCCGTCGTCGTTCACCAGGATGTTGGACGGCTTGATGTCGCGGTGGATGACGAGCTGACGGTGGGCCGCTTCGACGACACGGCAGACTCGCGCGAACAGATCGAGTCGTTGGCCAAGGTCCAGCCTTTCCTTTTCACAGTAGGCGTCGATCGGTTCGCCTTCGACTTTTTCGAGGACGAGGTACGGAAGCCCGTCTTCGGTCACCCCGCCGTCGAGCAGCTGTGGGATCAGCGGGTGTGAAAGATCCGCGAGAGTCTGTCGCTCTCGCAAGAAGCGCGCTCGCGCCTCGGCATCTTCGATGTCCCAGCGCAGAACTTTGAGCGCCACGGTCTGCTCGAACTGGCCGTCGGCCCGATGGGCTTCGTAGACGCGCCCCATCCCGCCCTGCCCCAGCAGCTCGGTGACGACGTAGGCCCCGACGCGTCGGCCGACCTGCGCCGGGCCGCCTTCGCCCGCCGCGAGCTCGTCCAGCAGCCGTGGTGCCGCCGCGGCTGCGCCGTCATCGAGTAAGCAGGGACCGTCCGTTGCGAGCAGCAGGGACCGGACCCGTTCGGAGACGCTCGTCGTCAAGCTGCCGAGGAAGCGCTCCCGCTCGTCTCCGTCCAGGTCCAGAGCCCGATCGAAGGCCTCGAGCGCTTCGGACTCGAGCCGGTTGTCAGAGTCGTGCGGGATCACGCAGCGGGGTACCGCCAGGCCTGCACCGTGACTCGGAGCCGCCGGTTCGTCTCGACCGATGCCCTTCGTCCGAGAGGCTGTCTCGTCAGGAGGAGCTGCAAACGCTGTGGTCCGGAGGTCGCCGGAGCGCCGAAGTGAGCGCGGGGGATCGTGGCGCCGGCCTGTTGATACAAAGTCATCACGAGACGGGCGCGAGTCTACGACAAGCGGACGACGGCGGTGAGTTCCCGGGGGCGGAATCGGTGAGCCCGTGCAAGGACCTTCACGGGCGCTTTCGGCTCGACGCCCGTGCGTGCGAAGTCGGGGATCGATGGACAGCGCTGTCGAGTCGCTCGCCGACGGCGTGGCCGCGTCAGTAGTTGAGCTCTTCGCCTTCGCTGTGCGCGATGATCGCCGCGCCGACGGTGTCACTCGTGACGTTCACGGTCGTGCGCATCATGTCGAGCGGCCGGTCGACGCCCAGCATCAGCCCGACCAGCGCATAGGCGCGTGGGTCGGTGAGTCCGATCGCTTCGAGCACGATGAAGATCATCACGAGCCCCGCCGATGGAACGGCTGCCGCTCCGACCGAGGCCAGAAAGGCTGTGAGCACCATGGCGAGCTGTGCCGGCAGGGAGAGCTCGAAACCGAGCGCCTGGGCAATGAACAGCGCGCCCGCGCACTCGAAGAGAGCGGTGCCGTCCATGTTGACGGTCGCACCCATCGGCAGGACGAAGCTCGAGACACGGTCCGAGACCCCGGCGCGATCGCGCACGGCCGTCAGGGAGACCGGCAGTGTCGCAGCGGAAGAACTCGTCGAGAAGGCCATGGCCATGGCGGAGCCGACGGCGCGGTAGTGAGCGAACGGGTTCTTGCGCGTCAGCAGGAAGAAGACGAGCGGCAGCACGACGAAGAGATGAATCGCGAGACCGAGAGACAGCGTCAGGATCCACTTGCCGACCTGCGCCGCGACGCCGAGGCCGAGGCTGCTCACAGCCCGAGCGATCAGAGCGAAGACGCCGATCGGCAAGAGCTTGATGACCATGAGCGTCAGTCGAAGAACAAGCTCGAAGAGGCCGTCGAAGAAGCTGCGCATCCGATCACCCTGCGCACCGCTCATGCCGCTGAGGGCAGCGCCGAGGCAGAGCGAGAAGAAGATCAGCCCGAGGATGTCGAAGTTGGCCGCTGCCGCCACCGGATTGAGCGGCACGAGGCGGATCAGCGTCTCAGCGAGCGATGCCGGGGCCTCGAGGTCCTCCGGTGAGAACTCCGTGTTTCCGAAGTCCGTGACCCCGGCCCCCGGCCGCAGCGTGTTGGCGAGGATCAGCCCGACGCAGATCGCGAGGAAGCTCGACAACGAGTAGTAGAGCAGCGTCTTGAGGCCGAGGCGACCGAGGTGGGATCCGCCTCCGATGCCCGCGACTCCGTGAACGATCGAGGTGAAGATGAGCGGCACGATGATCATGCGCAGCAGGCGCAGGAAGATCTCGGCGAGCCCGTCGATCCAGCTCACCTGACCAAAGGTGAGGGCGAAGGCCACGCCGAGAAGCATCGCCATCAGAACCTGCCAGTGCAGCTCGAGACGTAGGAGTCGTTGCAAGGAGATTCCTCGGCAGTTCTTGTGACGGGGCTCAGCGAGAGTTCGGGCATGATAGCGACCGGAAATGGAGAAGACCTCACAGCGCCGTCCCGCGGCGCGCCATCGCCGGCTGGCGTTCGCTCTTGCGGCGCTGGCGCTCGTGGGGAGCCTGTCCGCCTGCGGCTCGGTGCGCTACGTCAGTCAGTCGGCGTGGGGGGGCCTGCGCCTGATGGCGAAGCGCGAGCCGATCTCACGTCTGCTCGACAAGGATCGTCTGCAGGACCGAGAACGGCGGAGCCTGGAGCAGATTCTCGAAATGCGGGACTTTGCCACCCGCGAGCTCGGCCTGCCCGACAACAAGAGCTACCGGAGCTACGTCGACGTCGGGCGTCCCTGGGTGACGTGGTCGGTGACCGCCGCGCCGGCGGACTCTGTCCGTCCGCTCGTCTGGTGCTTTCCAGTCGCGGGCTGTGTCAGCTACCGAGGCTACTTCTCGCAGCGGCGCGCCGAGCGCTTCGCCGAGAAGCTGCGTCAGCAGGGTTACGACGTGGCGACCGGGCCTGTGACGGCGTTCTCGACCTTGGGATGGTTTGCAGACCCCGTTCTGAACACCTTTCTCGGCCGGCGACCGGCCGACGTCGCAGGGCTCGTCTTCCACGAGCTGTCGCACCAGGTCGTCTACGTGAAGGACGACACCTCCTTCAACGAGTCTTTCGCGACCGCCGTCGAGATCCTCGGCCAGAAGCGCTGGCTCGAGAGCGTCGGAAGGCCGGACGATTTCGAGCGTGTGCTCGAGGAACGCGCCGCGCAGGAGAGCTTCGTGAAGCTCGTCCTCGAAGCGCGCGGCGCGCTCGACGACGTGTACTCGAACGCCGAGGCGGGGGAGGTTGCGAAGCTCAAGGAGCAGGCCTTCGAGCGTCTGTCGCAGCGCTACGAGGAGACGCACGAGGATTGGGACCCCGACCGCCGCTATGCCGGCTGGTTCGCACGTGAGCTCAACAACGCGCACCTCGTGCAGGTGGGCAGCTACCACCAGCACGTCGACTTCTTCCTTGCTCTCTTCGAGCGACAGGGGGGCTTTTCGGAGTTCTACGAGGCCGTAGCCGAGATGGCTCGCCTGTCTCCCGAGGAGCGGAACGAAGCGCTGTCCTCGAGTGACTGAGCTCGGTCTTCGCCGCTCGGCGCTGAGAGGTCAGCGATCCAAGGCCGCGCGGGCGAGGTCCGGGAAGTCTGTGAACAGTCCGTCCACCCCGTAGTCGCGAACGAAGGCACGGACCTCTTCAGCGAAGCTCGCGTAGCCGGCTCCGACGCTGTCGGCCCGGAAGGTGTAGGGGTGCACGACGAGTCCTTGCTCGTGAGCGCGCGCCACGATCTGCGGGTCTTCCTCGATCAGCGCCTTGCTCGGGCCGATGCCGTTCGCGTACCCGGCGACTTCTGCGAGTCCGTCGGCCGTCAACAGCTCGGACTGGCGCTCGCTCACGAGCTGCACGAGCGGCAGTTCGAGCTCGCGCTCGACCAGCTCCCTCAGGCTCTGCGGCTCGAAGCTTTGGACGAAGACCGGCAGCTCCGAGCCGAGCCCCTCGAGGCCCCGTGCGACCTCGACGAAGCGCTCTTCGATGTCGAGTCCGCTTTCGTCGTGCCAGGCGCCGGCCTTGAGCTCAGGGTAGATCCCGGCGTCTCGTCCGGTCGATCGGTTGAGGCCCCGCACGAGCTCCACCATCTCGACGAAGGTCGGCACTTTGAAGTGCGAGGCTCCCTGCGGGAAGCGCCCTTCGAGTCGTTCTTCTGCGTCGAGCGCGCGGATCTCTTCCAGGGTGAAGTCGGCGGCGTAGTAGCGGCCGTCGTCGCGGGCGCGGTTCGGGAAAACCGCTTCGACGTTCGTCGTTCCTTCGAGGTGGATGTCGTGCAGGCAGATGAGCTCCCCGTCGCGCGTCAGCACGAGATCGGGCTCGATGTACTCGGCGCCCTGCGCATGCCCTACCGCGTACGCCTCGAGCGTGTGCTCCGGCAGGTATCCGCTGGCGCCGCGGTGGGCGATGATCGTCGCGGTCGCCTCGCTCGCCGGCGCCTCGCCGACCGGTGCCGTGGTTTCGGTGCCGCAGCCGAAGGCGGCCAGGAGCGCGACGAGGAGCAGACGGCGGCCGGAACGGCTCAGCTGCGGGAGATCAGCAGGTCGGTGATCTCCTGGCTCGGCTTCGGACGGCTGAAGAAGAAGCCCTGGATCGCTTCGCATTCGTTCTCCTGGAGGAAGGTCGCCTGCTCCTCCGTCTCGACGCCTTCGGCGACGACGTCCAGGGAGAGGGCCTTGGCCATGGAGAGGATAGCGCGCACCAGCGTCCGGCTGTCCTGATCGTGATCGTTCTCGGTGCCGATGTCCTTGATGAACGAGCGATCGATCTTGAGCGTGTCGAAGGGGAAGCGAGCCAGGTAGCTGAGCGACGAAAAGCCGGTGCCGAAGTCGTCGATGGAGAGCTTCAGGCCGAGGTTGTGAAGCTGCTGTAGACGAAGGCCAGCGCCGTCGTCCATGGCGAGGCTCTCGACGATCTCCAGCTCGAGATACTTCGGGTCGAGGCCTGTCTTTTCGAGCACCTTCTCGATGTAGCCCCTCAGCGTGCCCTGGCGGAACTGCTGCGCCGACACGTTGACGGAGATCGGAATGCGCAGCAGACCGGAGTCCTGCCACTTGCGATTCTGTTTGCAGGCTTCTTGAATGACCCATTCGCCGAGCGAAGAGATGATGCCCATCTGCTCGGCGAGAGGGATGAAATCGCCCGGCGAGATCAACCCCTCGGTCGGGTGCTCCCAACGAATCAGCGCCTCGGCCCCGAGGATCTTCTTGCCGTCGGCCGAGTACTTGAGCTGGTAGTGGAGGCGAAGCTCGTCGCGCTCGAGAACGTCGCGGAGCTCGTTGCCGAGGCGCGCCTGCTGGATCCAGGTTTCGAACGTCGGGCGCCCCTTGGCCATCGTCGGCCGGAAGAACTGGTAGGCGCTGCCGCCGCGCTCCTTGGCGTAAACCAGAGCGGTCTCGGCGTTGCGCAGCAGCGTCTGGGCATCTTCACCATCCCACGGATAGACGCTGATGCCCATCGAGGCCGTGACGAAGAGGCCGTGCCCGCCGAACTCGTACGGGTCGTTGACGCGACTGAGGATCTTGTCGGCGACGAGGGCGATGTCGTCGTCGCGGCGCAGGTCCTGGACGAGCAGCGCAAAGTCGTCACCGCCGGCGCGCGACACCGTGTCGTACTCCCGGAGACTGCCAACGAGGCGTTGCCCGAGGGCCTGCAGGAGCAGGTCGCCCATCTGGAAGCCGAGCGTGTCATTGATGCTCTTGAACTTGTCGAGATCGAGGGTGACGACGGCGAAGCGCCCCTGCTCGCTGCCGTTGTCGCGCCGCTTCTCTTCGATCAGTGCCTGCAGTCGCTGCATGAAGAGTGCGCGGGACGGCAGGTCTGTGAGGGCGTCGTAGTTCGCCTTCTGATTGATGTTGACCTGCGTGCGAGCGTTGTTGAGCACCGATCCCGCCAGAGCGCTGGCCGACTCGAGGGCGCCGAGCCGGGCTTCGCTGTACTTGCGAATCGCCCTGAAGTAGAAGTCGAGCGTGCCGACGACGCGCTGTTCGTCCGGGCGCTCGGGATCCGGCAGTCGGATCGGGACCGACCAGCACGAGCGGAGTCCGCTGCCGAGAGCCGCGTCCTGCAGGTCGCGCCAGATCGGATTGCCGGCGATGTCCTCGACGACGACCGTCTTGCCGTGATGAACCGCGGCGCCGCTCGAGGCGCCGCGCGGCCCGACGTCGATCTCCCGAATGGCCTCGCGAAACTCCGCCGGGAGATTGGGGCCCGCCCCAAAGCTCACCCGATGGGTGATGCGCTCGTGCAGCATGATGCAGCAGATCGAGTCGGCGATCGAGTCTTCGATGAGCAGCGCAACCTGGCTGAGAACCTCGTCCAGGCTGTCGCTGGCAGCGACGAGCTCGAGGATACGCCTCTGGCTCTCGAGGGTGCGGATCTCACCGGGCATGAGGGCCGCGGCGGCAGTGGGCTCTGTCGTGGTCAATGCACTGGGATCGAAACAGAAGAAAAAGAGAGGAGACGAACAGCTGCGGTAGCGCAAGTCGCTTGGAGAGAGCGGCTTGGCAACTAGCGGAGTATATAGCTTTTCTGACGCGGAAAATCGGACGGCGTTGTCAAGCGCCGTTGGTTGCCACGGAGCGGAGCCTTCGCTCAGCCCGCTGCTTCCACCTCGACGCGGGCGTCGTTGAAGCATGCGCCTCCGCTCAGAGCTTCCAGAGAGTCGGGCGACAACGCGTTCGACGTCCAGCCGTTCGACGTGTGACGACGCCAGATGCCTTTCGGAAGAAGGACGACGCCGGGCGCCACGTCCTCCGTCACCTGGAGCGCGCAGACGACCTCGCCGAACTCGTTGAAGACACGAACGGACTGGTCCTGCCGGAGCCTTCGCGTCTCGGCATCACTCGGGTGCATGCTGAGGCCCGCCGGCTCTTTGACGAGCTGACCGAAGGTCGAGCTGACGGTGGCGCGAGTTGCCGGCGAGATGAGCGCCAGCGGATAGCGCTCCGTGCCCAGCCCGGACTCGTCGAGATACGCGTAGAGCTGTCCGGCGACCTCCGCCGGGAAGAGCTCGATCTTGCCGCTGGCGGTTGCCGGAAAACGATCGGCGAACTGCACCGGAAGCGGGTCGAGTCGAGCCATCGCGCTGTCTCGAAGCTGCCGGGCCGTTTCGGCGTGCCCTTCGAAGAGGAGCCCCTCGAGCCCTTCCGGATCGACGACGTCGCCGTCCCGCTCGAGATCGAGGCGGCGGATCAGCTCGGCGAAGACCTCGACGTTGGATCTCGCCTGGCCAACGGGTTCGATCACCGGGTGGACCTGCTGCGTGAGCAGGACGCCGTAGCTCTTGCGCGTGTCGCGATGCTCGAGGAAGGTCGTGGCCGGCAGCACGATGTCGGCGTAGAGGGCGGTGTCGGTCATCACCTGATCGAAGACGACGGTGAAGAGATCGTCTCGCCGCAAGCCTTCTTCGACAGCGACCTGGTGCGGGAGCGTGACGAGCGGGTTGCAGTTGTAGACGAAGAGCGCGTCGACCGGAGAGCCTTCAGCGCCCGTGAGGACACGCCCGACGCGGTTCATGTTGACGGTGCGGGTCGGCGTCTCCTCCGCCTGCGCGGCCGAGGCGGTGGACAGGTAGCCCGAGTTGCTCATCGTGAAGCCGCCGCCGCGGACTCCAAACTTCCCCGCGATGGCGGGAAGCGCGAGGATCGCGGCGACCGCGGAGGTGCCGTTGCGATTGCGCTCGACGCCCCAGCCGCAGCGAATCACCGCCGGATCGGTCGCGAGATACAGGTCGAGCAGTTGCTGCAGGTCACCCTCCTCGAGACCGCTGATCGCGGCTGCCTCCGACAGGGTCCAGCGCGAGGCCTCTTCGAGGAGCTGATCGGCGCCGTTGGCGTGCTGCTCCAAAAAGCTCCTGTCCGTGGCGCCGCGCCGGTCGATCTCCGCGAGCAGCGCCAGGGCGAAGGCCAGATCGGTTCCCGGTCGCAAGCCGAGGTGTAGATCGGCGCGTGCGGCGAGACGGGTTCGCACGGGATCGACGACGACGAGCTTGGCACCGTTGCGCTGCGCCTCGGTGATCGTCGGCACCAAGTGGATCCCCGTGGCCGAGGGGTTTGCTCCCCAGACGATGATGAGGCGCGAGTGCACGAAGTCCTCGAGGGCGCAGCCGGCCATCTTGCCGTACAGGAGATTCGCCGCCATCGTCGACGGTGCCGCGCACACCGTCCGCGCCAGACCTGAGGCGCCGAGTCGTCGGAAGAGTCGCGCATCGGTCGTGTCCTGCGACAGGACGCCGTTCGAACCGCCGTAAGAGAGCGGCAGGATCGACTCTCCTCCCGAACGGTCTCGCGCCTGCTTCAGCGCTTCGGCGACGGCGTCGAGCGCTTCGTCCCACGTGATCGACTCGAAGTCGCCCGAACCTTTCGCGCCGCGACGGCGAAGCGGCTCGGTGAGGCGCTCCTCGCCGTAAACATGGCGGGCGTACCGACGCACTTTCGAACAGATGAAGCCGCGCGTGAAGGGGTTGCGATCGTCGCCGTCGAAGCGAACGGCTTTACCGTCGTCGACCTCGACGACGAGCGAGCAGGTGTCGGGGCAGTCGAGGGGGCAGGCGGTGCGGTGAAGCCCGTCGGCGCCGACCGCTGCGGTGAATTGATCTCTGCTCATCTCGTCTCCTCGTCGTACCAGTGTACGCACTGGGAACCGGAGAGTTGTCGTCGTCGATTTTGAGCGTAGACTCCGCCGCATGAGCGAGCGCGTTTTCAACTTCTGCGCCGGCCCCGCCGCACTGCCGCTGCCGGTGCTCGAAGAAGCCCAGCGAGACCTTCTGGCGCTGCCGGGAGTCGGTATGTCGGTGATGGAGATCTCCCACCGTTCGAAGTGGTTCGACGAGATCCTCGGAGAGGCGGAGGCCAATCTCAGAGAGCTGCTGGGTCTCGGAGACGATCACGCGGTCGCCTTCGTTCAAGGCGGCGGCCAGATGCAGTTCTCCATGGTGCCGATCAACTTCCTCGCGGCGGATGCGTCGGCCGACTACGTCGTCACGGGTTCGTGGAGCCGGAAGGCAGCCCCCGAGGCTGCCAAGGAAGGCGCCGCGCGAGTCGTCTGGACCGGGGAAGAGCACAACTACGACCGGGTGCCGACCGACGCCGAGCTCGAGCTCGATCCCGAGGCCAGCTATCTCTACTTCACGTCGAACGAGACGATTCAGGGAGTCCAGTTCGAGGAGCCACCGGCGGCCGACGTTGCCCTCGTCTGCGACGCCTCGTCCGACTTCCTGTCGCGGCCGCTCGACCTGTCGCGGTACGGCGTCTACTACGCGTGCGCGCAGAAGAACGCCGGACCGGCCGGACTCAGCGTCGTCATTCTTCGCCGAGACTTCCTCGAGCGCCGCAAGACCGGTCTGCATTCGATGCTGGACTACGGCAAGCACGTCGAGGCGGGCTCGCGACTCAACACGCCACCGACCTTCGCGATCTACCTCTTCCTGTTGATCACGCGATGGCTCAAGGGACCGATGGGCGGCCTGCCCGCCGTCGAGGAGTTCAACCGCGAGAAGGCAGCGCTGCTCTACGACGTCATCGACGCCTCGCCGGACTTTTTCCTCGGTCACGCGCTCCGCGACTGTCGCTCGACGATGAACGTGACGTTTCGCCTGCCGAGCGATGAGCTCGATCAGCGGTTCCTGGCCGAGGCGGAGCAGAACGGACTCTTCCAGCTCAAGGGACATCGTTCTGTCGGCGGGATCCGCGCTTCGATCTACAACGCCATGCCGCGTGACGGCGTCGTCGCGCTGCGCGACTTCATGGTCGACTTCCGCGACCGGTCCTGACGCGAGCGGTGAGCGTCACGGTCTCGGTCGTTCTGCCGACCTATCAGCGCGCGGAGCTCCTCGACCGAGCTCTGGCGTCGGTCGTCGAGCAGACGGTCGCCGCTACCGAAATCGTCGTCGTCGACGACGGCTCGACCGACGACACCCACAGCGTCGTCGATCGCTGGGCGACGGAGGTGGTGCGCCGAGAGGCCGGCCCGGCTTTGCGCTATCTCTTCCAGCCGAACTCCGGGCCGAGCCGCGCACGGAACCTCGGCGTCGCCATGGCGACCGGCACCTGGATCGCCTTTCTCGATTCCGACGACGAGTGGAAGCCCGAGAAGCTGGAGCGCCAGCTGCAGGCCGCGGCGGCCCGGCCGGAGCTGCGTCTCTGGCACAGCGACGAGATCTGGATCCGTCGCGGTAATCAGGTTCTGCAGCGCAAGAAGCACCGCAAGCGGGGTGGCTGGATCTACCGCGACTGTCTCGAGCTCTGCGTGGTGTCGCCGTCGGCGACGCTGCTCGAGAAGAGCCTCTTCGTCGAGGTCGGTGGCTTCGACGAGTCGCTGCCCGTCTGTGAGGACTACGACCTCTGGCTCCGCATCTGTTCGCGCTACGAGGTGGGCTTCGTCGAGGAGCCCCTGCTGGTCAAGCACGGCGGTCACGAAGATCAACTGTCGCAACGGTTCGAAGCGATGGACCGCTTTCGCGTGCGGGCTCTCGCAAAGGCGCTCGACGAGCTCGATCTCGACGACGAGCAGAGGCGCGACACGCTCGTGAAGCTCTTCGACAAGCTGCGTATCCTGCGCGCGGGAGCGGAGAAGCGCGGGCTGACCGAGAGGCTGGCTGAGGTCGACGAGATCGCCGGTCGCTGGAGCGCGGAGCACGAGTTGCTGGCAGCGGAGAGCACCGGTGGTTGAGGCTGGCTTCCTCGAGGCGCTGCTCGTCGTCGCCATGCACGAAGAGGCACGCCCCTTGAGCCGGCATCTACGACTCTCTGCGGACGACTCTGCGCGCGGCTTCCGGTGCTTCCGCAAAGATGGAACCCACTTGATCGTCAGCGGTCCGGGTCGGGAGCGTGCCGGGCTCGCGACGGCCTACGGCGCCGCCCGCCTCGCCCGACCCGAGCGCGCTGTCTTTCTGAACGTCGGCGTGGCGGGTTCCGGTCTCGACCCTGTCGCCTATCCCCTGGGGTCTGTCTTCCTCGCGCACAGCATCAGCGAGCGCCTCTCCGGACGACGATTCTTCCCGAGCCTCGCGTTCGCGCCACCGGTGCCGACGGCCGGGGTCGTCACCTGCGACGAGGTGGAGACGGAGTATCGCGATGCGGTGCTCTTCGAGATGGAGGCGAGTGGTTTCTACTCGGCGGCTCGCCGTTTCGGTACGGCCGAGCTGATCCACAGTCTCAAGGTGGTTTCCGATCATGCGGAGTCGCCCGTCGGCGAGCTCGACGCCGCGTCGATCACCGCTTGCGTGGAAGGTGCACTCTCGCCGACGCAGAAGATCCTCGACGAACTCTCACGCCAGGCGCTCGAGCTCGATGACTCACCAGCTGAGGCGCTGGTTTCGCGCTGGCTGGTATCTCATCGTCTGTCGAAGACGCTGCAGCGTCGGCTGCGGACCGTGGCTCGGCGCCTCCTCGCACTGGGCGTCGACGACTGCCCGCCGGAGCTCTCGACGGAAGCCGAGAACGGGCGAGCCTTCGTGGCCAAGCTCGAGTCCTACGTCGACGAGTTGAGCGTCCAGGCTCTCGAGCCCCGAAGCGCCCAACGCCAGGACGCGGGTGCCCCCCGATGATTCGCTTCGTCTACGTCGAGTCCGAAGTGCTCGACCATCCCCGAGTGACCTCGATCCTGAGCCGGCTGCCCAAAGCCGAAGTCATCGAGATCGATCGCTTCCAGGAAGTCTTCAATCGTCGAGCGCAGAGCTTCCGCTTGCAGAAGTCGCAGCCCACTCTGATCCTTGCGCGTAAACACGAGGGGTTCGTCCTGCCGACGCCTGAGGGCTACGGCATCGGAGGAGCGCGCAACTTTTACTTCTCGCACATGATGAACTGCCTCTACGACTGTCGTTACTGCTTCTTACAGGGCATGTATCGCTCCGCCCATCTCGTCGTTTTCGTCAACTTCGAGGACTTCATCGACGAGATCGAAGCGACCGCAGCACAGTCGACCACCGAGCCCAGCTGGTTCTTCTCCGGCTACGACTGCGACAGTCTCGCCTTCGACGGCGTCACCGCGTTCGCCGATGCGTTCCTGCCGGCGCTCGAACGCATTCCTCGGGCGCATCTCGAACTGCGCACCAAGAGCGTCCAGGTCGGCGGCCTGCTGCGCCGGGATCCGCACGGCCGCTGCGTCGTCGCGTACAGCCTCAGCCCCGAGTCGACGGCCGTCGAGCTCGAGCATGGGGCGCCGAGCCTGGCGCGCCGGCTCGAGGCTCTCTCGCGCGTCCAGGAGCACGGCTGGCCGATCGGGCTGCGCTTCGATCCGCTCGTCTTCACACCGGACGCACTCGATCGCTACCGCGGTCTCTTCGAGCAGGTCGCTGATGCCATCGACGTCGAACGGGTGCATTCGGTGTCGCTGGGGCTCTTTCGTCTGCCGCAGTCGTTCTACCGTCAGCTGGTTCGTCAGTATCCCGAGGAGGAACTCCTGGCGCGCCCGATGCAGACGGAGAACGGCATGACGAGCTATCGCGACGATCTGGCGAACGAACTGCGCGACGGCTGTGAGAGCCAGCTGCTCGAGGTCTTCTCCAAGGACGTCTATTTCCCGTGCCTGAGCTCGTGACCTCGACGCGGAAGATGCTCTTCTGGTCGATCCTGCTCGCGAGTGGTCTCGGTGCACAGGAAGAGGGGCAGGCTGGAGGCGAGTTCACGGCCGCCGCGCGCCAAGAAAGCAACGTGGACATGAGCGCACTACGGAGAGAGAAGCAGATCTACGACCTGATCGCGTCTTTCGAGGGGCTCGATGCTGAGGAGCGCCTGGAGGAGGCCTCGGAGGTGTTCGTCGGGGCTCGCTACGCGCTTTCGCCGCTCGGGGAGGGTAGGCCCCCCGACTCTGACCCGCGGATTCGCTTCGATGCGTTCGACTGCACGACCTACGTCGAGACCGTTGTAGCGATGGCTCTTTCACGAGCCTTCGACGAGGTACGACCGAATCTCGACTCCTTGCGCTACCGAGACGGGTCACCGTCTTTCGAGGCTCGCCACCACCTGCCCGTAGCCCAATGGATCCCCGCATTCACGCGCCGGGGTCTCTTGATCGAGGCGACGCGTGACTACGGTGCTGAGGAGACCCGAACGGTGCGTTTGCGGACCTCCCCTGAGCTTTGGCGGAAGAGGACACGTGCTCGGGCGCTCTCCCTCGAAGCCGAAAACGTCCCGACGGCAACGTTCGAAGTGGACTACGTGCCGATCGACAGAGCCAGCCAACTCCTGGCTGGCAGCTCCGAAGTGCTGCTGCTGAACGTGGTGCGAAGCTCAGAAGAGGGGTCGCCGATCGTGGTGACGCACCAGGCGCTCCTCTTCCCTGCCGACGGAGGCCCGCGAGTCAGGCACGCGTCGTCCGTGCACGGTGGTGTCGTTGAGATGACGCTGTCGCGTTTCGTTGCCGGTCAAGCGCTTGCTCGGAAATGGCCTGTCGTGGGCCTCAACGTGCAGCGGTGGAGCCTGCCCTCTGCCGCGCCTGCGGAAGAGTAGACTCGATTCAGGCGACGATGAGCGAAGACGAACCTCACACCGGCGACGCACCGATCCTGGTCACCGGCTGCTCCTCGGGTATCGGCTTGGCGGTCTGTGAGCGACTGCTCGCGGCATCGCGCCCGGTCCTCGGGGTTGCCCGCAGTGAACCACCTTCAGAGCGTGACGGCCTCGACTTCGAGCGCTGCGATCTGAGCGATCTGGAAGCAACGGTGGCGCTTGGCGAGCGCCTCGCGAAGAAACCGCTCGCGGGAGCTGTCCTCTGCGCGGGTGCGGGGCGTTTCGGCTCTCTCGAAGAGCACTCGACACATCAGATTCGCCGGCTCATCGATCTCGACCTGGTGAGTCCGATGCTTCTGGTTCGCGCGATTCTGCCGTCGTTGAAGCGCCGTGGCGAAGGGAGGTTGGTCTTTCTCGGCTCCGAGTCGGCTCGCCGTGCCGGTGCCTACGGCTCGGTGTACTCGGCGGCGAAGTTCGGCCTGCGTGGCTTTGCTCAGTCGCTGCGCGCGGAGTCGGCTCGGTCAGGTATCGGCGTCACGATCGTGAACCCCGGCATGGTGCGGACTCCATTCTTCGACGACCTCGACTTCGAGCCGGGTGAGGACGGGGACCAGGCGCTCGTCGCCGCCGACGTCGCCGAAGTCGTACTGTTGGCGCTCGATGCGCGACAGGGCGCCGTGCTCGACGAGATCGATCTGGCGCCGCTCAAGAAGGTCGTTCGAAAGAAGAAGAGCTCCTCGAGGAAGACGAAATGAAGAAGCGTTCGAACTCCATGATGCGCCTCCCCCTCTTTTCGGTGCCGATCCTCTGCGCTGCGCTCGCCGGCAGCCTCTGGGCGGAGGACTGGCCGGGCTTCCTCGGGCCGCAGCGCGACGGCCAATCGGCGGAGAAGGGGCTGCTCCGCAGCTGGCCCGAGTCGGGGCCGCAGGTGCTGTGGCACCGTGCCGCGGGGGAGGGCTATGCCGCTCCAGCGGTCGCCGACGGCAAGCTGTTCTTCTTCGAGCGCATCGGAGACACGGCGCGGCTCGTGGCGCTCGACGCGAAGACCGGCAGAGAACTCTGGACGTCGGGATACCCGAGCTTCTACGAGGATGCGTTCGAGTACAGCAACGGTCCGCGCGCGGCACCGCTGGTCGAGGGCGACCGCGTCTGGGTCTTCGGTGTCGATGGTCGGCTGCGCTGTCACTCGGTCGCCGACGGCAAGGTGATCTGGGAGCGCGACACGGCAGAGGAGTTCGGTGTGGTCACCAACTTCTTCGGCGTCGCGAGCTCACCGGCGATCGAAGGCGATCTCCTCCTGGTACCGATTGGCGGCAGCCCCAAAGGCGACTGGAACATTCACGAAGGGAAGGTCGATCCCGACGGCTCCGGATTGGTGGCTTTCGACAAGGCCACCGGCCGTGAAGTCTGGCGGGCCTTCGACGAGCTGGCGAGCTACGCCAGCCCGTCCGTGCGGACCTTGAGAGGGGGCCGCGTGGGTGTGCATCTGGCACGCGACGCACTGCTGCTCTTCGAGCCGTCGACCGGGCGCATGCTCGACCGTTTCCCGTTTCGCGCTCGTAAGGTGTACTCGGTGAACGGCGCGACTCCGCTGGTCGACGGCGAAGAGATCTTCATTACCGAGTCCTACGAGTTGGGGGGAGCGCTGCTCCGCGTGACGGGGGACGCTGCCAAGCCCAAGATGGAGCTCGTGTGGAGGGACCCACCGCGCCGCAGCCAGTCGCTGGCGAGCCACTGGGCGACGCCGGTTCTGCGCGACGGGATTCTCTATGGATCGAGCGGCGAGAAGAGTCCCACGGCGGAGCTTCGGGCCGTGCGCTGGAGTGACGGCGAGGTGCTCTGGAGTCAGCGCGGTCTGCGTCGCTCTTCGCTCACCGCCGCCGGCGACCTGCTCTTCGTGCTTTCGGAGTACGGTCAGCTTCATCTGGTCGAAGCGACGCCGAGCGCGTACCGCGAGCTCGCTTCAGCCAAGCTGGTTGGCGACGTCGAGGGCCGCTCGCGCGATCTGCTCCGGTATCCGGCCTGGGCGGCCCCGGTGCTTTCGAACGGGGTTCTCTACCTGCGGGGGAAGGATCGCCTCGTGGCCGTCAAAGTCGTGCCCTGAGGAGCGAACGCGAGCTGCTTCCCGTTCCCCGGGGCGCCCCATTCGAACGGACGCTCAGTAGATCGTGTTCTGACCGCCGGTGTCCCGCTCGGGCCACTCTTCCGCGCCCTCTTCGTCCTCGAGCACGATGAGTCGTGACAGCCGGACCATGTTCTTGCCCGACTCCCTTCGATAGCTCAGGTCGTCCATCAGCTCTTTGACGATGTGAACGCCGAGTCCACCGATGGGGCGGTCGTCCAGCTCGGCGTGTGTATCCGGCTGCTGGAGTGCAAAGGGATCGAACTCGCGACCGTTGTCGACGATGGTGATGCGAAGCGCCCCGCCGGCGAGCTCGAGGTCGAGGTGGATGCGAGGCACCTTCATCTCGACCGTGTCTTCGTCCGCAGGTTCGGCCAGGCCGTCGACGGTCGGGTGGGGTGCCGTCACGTCTTCCGTGCCGCCGACCGCCCCCTCGGATTCGAAGCCATAGGAGACGGTGTTGGTCAGCAGCTCGTCGATCACCACTTGAAGTGCCGAGTGGTCGCGCTCCGGAATGCCGTGCTGCTGGCAGAACTCCGTCACAGCGGTGCTTGCCCGGCCGACCTCGGCGAGAGTTGCGACGAGCTTCAGTGTCAAATGAGGCGCTTCGCCCTGTGAATCTTCGGTCACGTCGTTTCTTCCGTCACGTGGTCAGCATCGGGTAGGAGGCTTCGGTCGACCGTCGGAGCGGACCGCGCCTCGGAGCGAAAGGCTAACGCATGTCGGTCGGCAGTCCGTCCGCCAGGGCCCGGTTCCGGGGTAGACTGGGCGGCGCCATGCAGTGTGCGTGGCGCGACAGGGGGACTGATGGTCGGTCGGTCGTGCAGGGCGACCCGCCAGAAAGAGGACAGAGCGTAGCTATGGTCAAGCCGGTCTACGAATCGAATCACCCGGACGAGGCTCCGAGCTATTTCGTCAACGTCAGTGCCGGCGACTTCGTCTTTCGGCACGGCGATCCGGGCGACGAGATGTTCATCATCCAGGAGGGCGAGGTCGAGATCGTCCAGGAGCACTCCGGCGACGAGGTCACACTCGCCGTACTCCGCCAGGGCGACTTCTTCGGCGAGATGGCCATACTCGAAGCACAGCCTCGGACGGCGTCTGCTCGAGCGACTGCGGACTGCAACCTGTTGCCCATCAAAGGCTCGACCTTCGACGAGATGCTGCAGAAGAACCCCGAGGTCGCTGTGCGCATGATGCGCAAGCTTTCGGGGCGCTTGCGTCAGATGGAACAGTACGTTCGCGACTTCATGGATTCGCAGTCCGGTGAGGCCGCTGCCGGCTCTCCGCTGCCGCCCGAGCCCGCTCCGGCCGAGGCACCGCCGACCCCGCCGACTCCCCCTGAGGCGCCGCCCGCGCCCGAGCCGCCCGCCGCGGCGGAAGAGCCGCCCGCTGCCGAAGAGAAGGCGGCCAAGCCGCGCCTCGAGCACGAGGGCACCGATCACGTCTTCGACATCGCCGCGGAGGGTGAGACGACGGTCGGTCGCCCGGACGCTGCGACCGGAACCACCCCCGGAATCGACCTGACGCCCGTCAATGACGCTCGCACGATTTCGCGCCGCCACGCACGGATCGTGTCGGACGGCGGAAAGTTCTTCGTGGTCGAAGAGGTCGGTGCCACCAACGGCGTCACCGTCAACGGGACGCGAGTCGGTGGCGGCGAGCGAGTTGCGGTCGTGGACGGCGACAAGGTGGACTTCGGAGCGGTCAAAACGACCTTCAAGCTCTGAGGCGGCGCTGCTTGGCGCAGCGCCCGCCCTGACCGGTCGACGCGACGATGCCGACTCTCACTCTGAAGTCCGGGGCAGCGGCAGAAGACCGTTTCGAGTTCGACGACACGGTCGTGCTCGGACGTGGCTCGAAGGCCGACTACCGCCTCGACGACTCCCGCGTCTCGAGGCAGCACGCGCGCGTCGAGAAGCTCAAGCACGGCTATGCCATCACGGATCTCGGGTCCGGCAACGGCACGTTCGTCAACAAGGTGCTGATCAAGGACTCGCGCGTCCTGCGCGAGGGGGACGAGGTGCTCATCGGCGGTGTCTCCCTCAAGTTCTCGCTGAAGGGCGGCAACGCGAACAAGTCTCAAGTGCTGGTGCTCGACGACATCGAGGACTCGGTCAGCAGCAGCGGCGTATTGAACAAGCTCGACGTCGATTCGGCCGTACACGCCTTGACGGGCTCCGATCACGAGACCGATCTCAGCCAGCGGCTCCGACTCATGGACGAAGTGAGCGCGGCGATCGCGGAGACGCTCGAAGAGGGGAAGCTGCTGCCCTTGATCCTCTCGAAGATCTTCGAGGTCTTTCCGCAGGCGGAGCGCGGTGCGATCCTTCTGTCGAGCGACGAAGACGAAGAGCTCCAACCGGAGGTCGCGCGCACCCGCCGCGGCAACAAGACCGAGATTCGCCTCAGTCGATCGGTGCTGCGCGAGGTCGTCGAGAGCCGCGCTGGCGTGCTGTCGACCGACGCCATGGGAGATGAGAGATTCTCGGCAGCGGCAACGGTGCACAGTCTGCAGCTGCGCTCGGTCGTCTGCGTGCCGATGATCGCGGGCGAAGAGCTCTACGGCGTCATTCATGCGGACTCGTCCGACCCGACCCAAGTGTTCACGCGCGACGACATGTCGCTGCTGATGGCGATTGCTGGTCAGGCGGCTCTCTTCCTCGCCAACGCGCGCCTTCACGGTCGACTGCTTTCACAGGAGCTGCTGCGGCAGGATCTAGCGCTGGCTCGGCGCATCCAGTCGAGCTTTCTGCCGGACTCCTTGCCGGCGGTGCCCGGCTGGGACTTCTTTGCCGACTACCGACCGGCTCTCGAGGTGGGCGGCGACTACTACGACTTCATCGATCTCGCCGACGGACGTCTGGCGGTCGTCGTCGGTGACGTCTCGGGCAAGGGCGTCTCCGCGGCTCTGTACATGGCGCAGCTCAGCAGCCACATGCGCTACCTCGCGGCGAGCTGCTCGGAGCCGACGGAGATCCTGACGAGGCTCTCGGACAAGATGTCGAGCGCCGCGGAGGAGGGCATGTTCGTCACGCTGGTGTTGCTGGCGGTGAATCGTGAGACCGGCTTGGTGGAGCTCGCGAACGCTGGTCACAACCCGACGCTCGCCTGGTCCGGTGGTTCGGTCGTGCCCCTGGAAACGCCCGAGAACGTGCCCATCGGCATCGATCCGAAGGCGACGTTCGAGGCGCGCTCGTTTCAGCTCGACATCGGCGATTGTGTGGTGCTCTACACCGACGGCATCAGCGAAGCGCATTCGGCGCGGGCCGAGCAGTTCGGCGAAAGACGCCTCGAGAAGGCGCTGGCTGATTCCTCAGGAGCCCCCGGCGAGCTTGGCCGGACGGTGCTCGAAGCGGTCGACCGTTTCGTCGGCAAGGCCTCTCAGCACGACGACATGACCTTCGTCTGCTTCGGCCGGGTCAGCGAAGCGGAGCGTTCGACGGCGAAGCCCTAGGAGCCCGTGGTGGAACTCTCGTACGGCTGAGTTTGCCCGCCCCTCCCGTACCTGGCTTCGTCCACGATGGCACCGCATCGACTTACTCAGCCACGCACGAGAGGAACGCCCAGATCCCCGCGCTCGGCCAACCGCGAGTTTCAACCACGGGCCCCTAGGCTCCCGCGGTCAGGACTTGCCGCGGAGACGGTTCCAGAAGCCTCCCTTGCTCTGGCCCTCGCCAGATCCTCCCGACACCGAGCCCACCGACTCCGCCGGGGGCTCCGGGGGAGCTTCCGGGGCGGGCGGTGCCGAGGTGTCGGGACTCTCGTCCGCGGCGGATGGAGTCGAGGTCTGCGGCAGTGCTTTGCCTTCCAGGATCGACACCGCGAGGCTGGCGACCGGGCTGAGACCCTCGGTGTCTCCGCCGGGGGAGTCCACCTCGGCCGTCGGTCGGGCTCCGGCGTTGATTTTCTTGAGCGCCTCGGCCTGCGAGGCTTCGATGGTGAAGATCCGTGAGAAGCCAGAGATATCGAGAACTTCGCGCACGCTGTCGCTCAGTGAGCAGAGGACGAGAGCGCCGCCCTTGCCCTGGAGCTTGCGGGCGAGCATCAACAGCACGCGCAGCCCGGCACTGGAGACATACTCGAGCTCCCGGCAGTCGATGACGAACTTGCTCTCGCCTTCGCCCAGGATCTCGTTGATCCGGTCCTCGAAGGGGCGAGACGTGTTCGTGTCGAGCCTGCCCGCCGGCTCGAGAACGGTGATGTCGGCCTTCTTGTTCTGATGGATTTCCATCTGCTTCCCCCACTGACACGCGGCGCAACGACGCCGACGTCCTCTACCTCGGTCCTCGACCTCGGGCGTCGCGCCGCGAGGACGCGGCAGCGTCGTTTCCCGGGCTTGGAGAGTGAGGCTTCGGTTGTTACCCTAAGCGCGCGTGGCGTCTTGGGAGTGTCCTGAGCGTAGCATGCAGTAGAGGGGGCGAAAGCGCTGTGCGTTCGCCGGGATGGAGGACGATGTGACGGTCGAATCTGGTGACTCCCAGACTTGGCGCGGCGGCCTGACACCGCAGCAAGTGCAGGTGGACGGCGATCTGCGTGAACTGTTGGACCAGCTGAACGTCGGGCGTTTCGTGAACGTCGAACCCGGGCGGTACATCTGCCAGCGGGATACGACGCACGTGGACGTGCGCCTGATGCAGTACGGCGACTACGTTGCCGTGCGTTCGCTGGCGCCCGTAGCGGTCGGGGTGAAGTTCACTCCGGAGCTGTTCCGTTTTCTGCTTTTTCGCAACACCGGCTTTCTCTTCGGAGGCTTCGGTGTCGAGATGTGGAGGGCAGGTCCCGTCGTCGTATTCACCCACTCGATTCTCGCTTCGTCGATGGACGAGCAGGAACTCGGCGCCTCTGTGGTGACCGTTTTGGACACTGCAAACCGTTATGGCGGACAGATCGTCGACCGATGGGGTGGACGCACGATGCAGCAGACCTCGATCGAAGTTTTGCTGCCGGCGAGGATCCAGGCTCTTCTGGATATCGCCGAGTGAGCCGACGCCATCATGTGCCCAGGAGCGTTCTTGACGCTCGAAAAATGGGATCGCTATACTTCAAAGCCACACTAGGCAAGGCAGGATTCCGCCCGTCCGGCGGATCCGGTCTCAAAGGGGAGGGGACCTTCATGAATAGGTTTCGCTGTGGGATTTTCCTTGCTCTCGTAGCAGTACTGGTGCCTGCTGGAGCTTCGGCACAGAAGCTCAAGGACATCATTCCGAATCTTTTCGATCGGGCCAGTACCTTCGGAGGGCAGGGCGGCATCACTCTGGATGCAGGCATCCATCTGACGCTCGGTGAAGACGGCATCTTCTTCATCGACAACATCGATCACACGAACGACTTCTTCGGCGCGAACCAGACCAACAAGGTCCTCGCGATCGGGGACGCCCTTCACCAGTCGATCGCGACCCAGATCTCGACGTTTCCGACCTTCGGAGCGCCGGGTGGCGGTTTCACGTACGAGTACGACTCGGACCGGCGAGTACAAGCGCAGCGGTGCCAGCCTCGGCAACATGTTCGCGGACCGCGCACTGACTCTGGGCAAGGGGCAGCGCAACTGGGGCTTCACCCTCTTCCGCACCGAGTACGACACGATCGACGGCATCGATCTCGGTAGCTCGTCGCTCGAGTTCCAGCTGCAGCACAACGACGGCGGCACGCCGGGCATCGGCCCCTGTCGGGACCGCCAGGTCGGCTTCGAGCGTGGAGCTCCGATCAACGCCGCCGACTGTGAGCGCTACTGGGAAGGCGATCTGCTCGGCGTTTCGACGTCGGTCGACCTCTGGCAGGAGACGCTGATCGGCTTCTTCTCCTACGGTGTCACCAACCGCTTCGACGTCGGCATCGCAGTGCCCTTCGTGCGCAACAAGATGGACGCCAAGGTCTCCATGGCGATCGACCGCCTTTCGACCATCGACCAGCCGCTGATGCATCGGTTCGTCGATGACAACCTCCGCGATCCGGAGGGCGACGAGGTTCTAGCCGGCGGCAGCCTCATCGAGCTCGTCAGTGAGCGCGAGGAAGCCAATGGCATCGGCGACGTTCACCTGCGAGCCAAGTACCGCTTCGCCGACGCTCCCGAGGGCGGCCTCGCCGTCAGCTTCGACGTGGCTCTGCCGACGGGCGACGACGAGGACTACCTCGGCACGGGCTCGGCCCGGGCCACTGCAATGCTCGTCGGCAACCGTCGCTGGGGTGCCTTCAGCCCCTACTTCAACGTCGGCTACACCTACTCGGACAACAGCGGTGACACGATCCGTGACCTTCCGGACGAGATCAACGCCGGCATCGGCTTCGACGTCCAGGTTCACGAGCGTGTGACGCTGGCCCTCGGCATGCGCACCCGCCAGCTGCGGGGCATCGACACCTTCCGTCAGTCGGACTTCGTTCAGGAGTTCACGGTGTCTCCGAGCCGCAACCGCGCGATCCTCGAAGCGATCGAGGAAGATCCCGAGCTGGCCGAAGAGTTCGGCATGCAACAGTGCACGCAGCAGAACCCCTGCCGCACCGACTTCGTCGACCCGGCGGACGACGAAGAGGACATTCCGGACGGCGTTCTGCGTGAGTTCCTCCAGAAGCCGCGCGTCGACACGTCGATCGTCCGCGACAACGTGGATCTTTCGCTCCTCACCTTCGGTGCTCGCTTCACGCCGGCCAAGAACTTCGTCGTCTCGACCTACTTCCTGTTCTCCCTGAACAGCAACGGTCTCGAAGACGAGGATCCGATCCCGGTCGTGAGCCTCGACTACAGTTTCTGATCGTGCCTGGACCTTGGGAGTGCGGCTCCCGAGGTCCGAGCATCGTTCGGTGAAGCTGCCGGGACGACCTTAGGAGATCCTGAGATCGCCACTCCAATGCCAAAGTCGCTTCACTTCCCACCGTTCATCAACGACCCCGCTCACGCGGCGGGCGCTGAAGAGCCTTGGAAGGACGACGATGAAAGCCTGATGAGCGACGTCGGGCTCGAGCTCGAAGAGCGCTCGAGCGCCGAGTGGGGAGAGTCGCGTGCCATCCGCATGGTCGGCCGCCACCCGCGCTACGTCGAAATGCAGCGCAAGCTGAAGAAGCTCGCTTCCTTCGACGAGGCTGTGCTGGTCACGGGGGAGAGCGGCGTCGGCAAAGAGTCCGTCGCTCAGTCGCTGCATCTCCTCGGCAACCGCAGTGCCAAGAGCTTCGTCTCCGTGAACTGCCCGCAGTTCCGCGACGGCGACATGACGGTCAGCGAGCTCTTCGGCCACAAGAAGGGCAGTTTCACCGGCGCCATTTCGGACCGGAAGGGCTGCTTCGAGAACGCCGACGGCGGCAGCATCTTTCTGGACGAGGTCGGTGATCTGCACATGAGTGCGCAGGTCATGCTGCTGCGGGCTCTCGCCACGGGTGAGTTTCAACCGCTCGGGAGCAACGACGTTCGCAGGGTCAACGTCCGGGTGGTCGCGGCGACTAACCGTCCGCTGGACGGCATGATCCTCGGCGACGAGTTCCGAGAGGATCTCTACTACCGCCTGCGCTACTTCCACATCGAGGTGCCGCCGCTGCGTAAGCGTGGCAACGACTGGTACCTGCTGGTGCAGCACTTCCTCGAGCAGCTGCATCAGAAGTACGGTCAGAAGAAGCGCTTCTCGACCCAGTCTCTTCGCCTGCTCGAGAAGTACCGTTGGCCTGGCAACGTGCGCGAGCTGATCTCGGTCGTCACCATCGGCTACGCGATGAGTGATGGCGACACGATTCGCCCTCACGACTTCCGCTCCCTGCTCTCGCAGGAGCACGAGTCCGTGCAGTCCGACGCCGATCTGTACGAAGCGCTCGCCGAAGACGGCCAGGACTTCTGGGAAGTCGTTCACGCTCCGTTCCTGGCCCGTGACCTGAACCGCGCCCAGGTCAAGGAGGTCGTGAGGCTGGGCCTGGAGCAGACGGGGCAGAGCTACCGCAAGCTGCTCGACCTCTTCGGCATTCGCTCCAAGGACTACCAGAAGCTCATGGACTTCCTGCGGCACCATCGCCTGAAGCCCTGATTCGCTCTCTTCGTCTTTCTGCGCTCGCTTCCGAGGGATCTGCCTTGTTGTCGCCCAGAGTTCTTTCCCAGAGGGCTCCTCTGCTCGTCGGGGGCAGAACGTGACGAGCGACACGCCCAAAGCGATCGTCTTCGATCTGTACGGCACGCTCGTCGAGCTCACCGATCGGTCCACGTACCGCGGTATCCCCGATCTTCTCGGCGTCGATCGACGCGCCTGGATGAAGCTCATCCGGGAAGTGCTGCTGGTGCGTGACTTCGAGGACGAGGCTCTGGCTCGCTTCATCGTCGAGACGTTGACCGGAGAGCCGGATGCGGAGCTCGAGCGCCAGAGCACCGAAGTGCTGCAGCGAGAGGTCGACGGCGTCGTTCCGTTGCAAGGCATGGAAAGCCTCATGCACTTCCTCAAGCATCGCGGCTTCAAGCTGGGGCTCGTCTCCAACCTGTCGAGTCCGCACATTCGTCCGTTCGAAGAGCAGCCCTTCGCTGAGCTCTTCGACGCGATCTACTACTCGTGCCGCGAGGGCCGGGCCAAACCCGACCCTGAGACCTATGCGGAGATTTGCCGCCGTCTCGAGGTCGAAGCTGGCGACGTTCTCTTCGTCGGCGACTCGCTCCGCAACGACGTCACCGAGCCGAAGCGCTTCGGTATGCGCAGCGTGCGCGTCGGCAGCGATCGGCCCGAGGCTCTGCGTCTGACGTCGGATCTCGGATGGCTGAGGCTTTCTGGAGCCGAGCGCTTCTTCGAGCCGCTGATCGAGCTGGGCAAGGGACTGCCGACGCGAGAGATCCACGGCCAGGTGACCTCGCTGGAGCCTGTACCGGACAAGCTGCGTGGCCGCTACAACCTCGTGTCGCGGGCGGTCATCGAACAGGGCTCTCTGCGGCGGACTTTCTACTGCAAGCGCTTCATGCTCGAGGAGTCGGCTTACCTCGAAGAGCTCGCCTACCGAGTTCACAAGGTCGTTGGTCTATCGAGCTGCCGCGCTTGCGTCGCCAAGACCGGAGACGAGCCATTCCTCGTGGTTTCCGAAGCGCCGGGCGCCCGCTACGAGGGCAAGCTGCGACCCGAGGTTGCCTACGAACTGGGGCAGCACCACGTTTTCGCCTATGTTTTCGCGAACGCTGACATGCGCCCTCGCAACGCCTTCCTTGCGACGGGTGAACGGCCGGGCGTTACGATGATCGATCTCGAGCACTGCTTCTTCAGCCGTGCGCTCAACGTCGAAGGGATCGACGATCCTTTCGATCCCGCCGCGATCGATGCGCTGAGTACCGAGGAGATCGAGAAGCGCACGCGTCGCATGGTTCTCACGCCGCGCACGATGACCCGGAGCCGGCGTTCCTACTTCCGCGTGCACGAGACGCCCAAGGAGATGGTGAGGACCTTCCGTCAGGGCTTTCTCGAGTTCTACGAGTCGCTCAAGGCCGACCGTCAGCTGGCCCTGGGTTTCCTGTCTTCGCGCCTCGCACGTCGCCCCCATCTCGCGATCGGCACGCGCGCTTATCGTCGGGCGATGGCGCGGATCGATATCGAAGACATCGGCCGACGCATCGACCAGGACCCGCTCGAAGTCCTCGACTCGTTCTGCGCTCTGGACGATTGATGTTCTCGTGCCATGGAGCCCCTGCTCCATGGCGAACGCAGCCGGCCTTCAGCCTGACGCTGGGTGGTCGACGGGTGCGGCTCGGTGACGCTCAGTGCCACGCTTCCGGCGTGCACGGGGCAGGGCGACCTGAAGATCCGCCGCCTGTGTCGCTTTGAGGCCGACGGTCATCGGTCGCCGCTCCCCGCACTCTCGAACCATGGCTCCATCGATTGGAGCCATGGCTCCATCGTTGCGGCTCGCGAAAAGAGAAGATGCAGAAATCCGAGACGTCAAGACGGGCGAGATTGCTCCCATGAGCATTGGATTCTGGGCCGGTCGGAGCCGTGACTCCTGGTCCGTTCTTTGGATGATCTTCACCGTCGTCTCGATGGCACGATTCTCGCTATTTGACGTAGTCAGTGTTTGACGGCAAACCCACGACGTCTCTGAGGACAAAAACTGAGACGTCACTAACAGACAGGAGAAACACATGTCTGAAGAAGTGACCCGGGGAGAGATCGAGGACATCATTCGTAACTTCGCTGCTGAGAACGCGGAGTACCGCCAGGCTCTGATCGACAACCCCTCCGAGGTTCTCGCCCGCCAGATGGGCGCTGAGCTTCCGGCTGGCGTCAACGTCAAGGTTGTCGAAGAGACCGCTGACACGATCTACCTCGTCGCTCCCTACGCGGCTCCGAGCGAGGGCTCCGAGCTCTCCGACGCCGACCTCGAGAGCGTCGCCGGTGGTAAGGGTTCCCTCAAGGAGCAGGAGAACAACAACACTTACACCTGCAACGACAACCGAGGCATGGGCACCCGCAACGAGATCAACCTCGATCTCGGCTAAGCGAGCGCCCCAGGCGCGAGCGCGCCGAGAACTCATCGCGAGCGTGGTCGGGCGCAGCCCGGTCCACCGATCGCAACCTCGCCGCTCACGCCGCCCGAGGCTTCGGCCTCAACGACAGCCGCCCTCCGGGGCGGCTGTTTTCGTTTTCCCGAAGATGACCTCTTTGAGAGGTCGTTGGCGTATTTCATTCGTGAAGGGAGAGAGAAAATGGGGGATGATCGGCCGGCCGTGATGTCTGCCTCGACGCAGACCGCCGCGCCCTCTCTCTGTCTTCCACTCGCCGACTCGCTGCATTCGATGACCTGGGATCCTCAGACATACCGCCGGCTCGAGGCCTCTGCTCTGGGGCTGTTCGAGGTTCTCCGTGCCGAGTCCGGTGATTCGGTCGGAGAGGGCTCGGCTGAAGACCTGCTGGCGGATTGGCAGGAGCGACTCTTCCCGGGCGGCGGCGCCTCGCTGCTCGACGCGCGACTCGCCTGGGACGGCCTCGACCGTGCGACCGCCTCGGCCCGCCTGGCGAGCCGGCCGCTGGAGGTCGAGCGTTCCTGGTCGCTCCCTTTGGAGGAAGCGCTCTCCGAGTGTGCTGTGGTAGCCGAGGAGCTGCGCTCGGGAGCTCTGCCGGAAGCTGATCTCCTGCCCGAAGAACCGCCACCCTTCTTCCAGCTCTGGGTGCCCGTCGTGCGCTGGGCGTCGCAGGCGTTGGAGTCGTCTCCCGTATCGCTCTCAGGCGCGGCGCGCGGCACGTTGCAGAGTCAACTGCTCAGAGCGCTCTCGTCGGTCGGAGCGATGGCGGTCTACGAGCTCCTGCAGACGCCTCTGGCGACCGAGTCGCCGATCGATCTCATGGCCGGATTGCTCGACCAGCAGCTGAAGCCTCTGTTCGAGACCTATCCCGTCCTGGCGCGTCAGGTCGTCGAGTTGGCGACCTCCTGGCAGGCCTCGCACATCGAGTGGCTCGGGCGTCTACAAGGAGATCTCGATGCGCTCGGCGCGAAGTTCGGGGAGACCGGCGACGAGATCGTGGCGCTGGGGCTCGGACTCTCGGACCGGCACGCCGGCGGACGGCAGGTGGTCGATGTACGCCTCTCGGGAGGCGTCCGGCTCGCCTACAAACCTCGCGACACGGGCCTGGAGGCGGCCTGGCACGGTCTTCTGAGCTGGCTCACGGAAGAGGGTCTCGGTACCTGCCCTTCGGCTCCCGCCGTGCTCCAGCGCGACGGCTACGGCTGGATCGAGTGGGTGGAGCACTGGCAGCCCGCCGACCTTGCGGAGGCCGAACGCTACTTTCGAGGCGCCGGCGCCACGCTCGCGCTCTCTTACTTGGTCTCGGCTTCGGACCTGCACAACGAGAACGCGCTTCCCGGGCCGAGCGGCCCCGTGCTGATCGACGGCGAGGCCTTCTTTCAGCCGGTCGATGCTCTGGCGGGGGGGCGCGATGTCCTCCAGAAGTCCTTCCTTTCGACCGGCCTTCTGAGCTTCCATCAGATTGACGCCGCGGGTGAGGTCTGTGACGTCGGCGGTCTTTGCGGCCGCGGCGGCTATCTGTCGACGTCGAAGAAGCGTCGTTGGGTGCAGACGGACGAGCCGGGTATGCGGCCCGTCTACGAAGAGGCCTTTGCCGAGCCGGGAGACAACGTCCTCTGGCTGGACGGCTCTGCTCTCGATCCGGCCGACTTCAAGGCCGAGATGAAAGCAGGGTTCGAAGAGTGCTACCGCTTTCTGCTCGCGCGTCGCGACGAGCTGCTGGCGGGTCCGCTGGCTGCGCTCGAGGGCATGCCGACGCGTCTCGTTCTCCGGCCCACCTATCTCTACGGGGCGCTCCAGTACCGGCTGGCGACGCCGGAGTACCAGCGCGACGGCCTGCGTCGAGGATTCCTGGTCGACGCACTGAACCGTGCCTTCGAGCCTCTTGCTCGCCAGGGCAGTCAGCCGGCGCTCTGGCCGCTGGTCGCTGAGGAGCGAGAGTCGCTCGAGCGGCTCGACGTTCCGTACTTCACCGCTCCCGTGGAGTCGACGACGGTGCGCAGCCGGGAGGGCGTCGCGGTCGAAGGCCATCTGGTCAAGTCCGGACTCGAGGTCGTGCGCGAACGCATCGGCGAGCTGTCGCCGGCGCATCTCGAAACGCAGCTGAGGCTCTTCGATCTCGCTCTCGACGCTCCGCCCCGTTTGGATCTCAGCGTCGTGCCCGAGAGCATCGACATCAGCCGGCTCACCGAGCTGGCGCCGGTCGAGCAGTTGGTTGCAGAAGGCGTCCGATTTGCCCGTGTCGCCGACCAGCTGCAGGGCATGCGCCCTCCGGAATCGCTGGACGAGATCGCTCTCTACAGTGGAACGCTCGGCGTCGCCGTGGCGCTCGCCGCCTCCGCGCCTTTCGACGCCGCCGCGAGGGTCCGTGCCGGCGAACGCATCGCGGAGGCTCGGCAGGCTTTGCCCCACGTGGAGATCGAGCGTCTCGGAGCACTCAACGGCGTCGGCTCGATCGTCTTCGGCGGTGTCCTCCTGGCGGAGCTTCTGGGCGATGCCGCGGGACTCGCGCTCGCGAAGGAGGCGACGGAGAGGATCACCGAGGACCTCATCGCTGGCGACGACAGTTTCGATTTGGAAGGGGGCGCTGCCGGGGCCGTCGTGGCACTTCTGGCGCTGTACGAAGCGTCTGCCGAGACGCGCTGGTTGGACCTCGCTTCGCAGTGCGGCCGACATCTGCTGGCGTCGGCTGAATCCGTGCCGCCGTCCGGCGGCGAGCCTTCGGATTCCGGCCTGGCCTGGCGCGTCGGCGGCACCCTGACGACCGGTTTCGTTCACGGTGCCGGAGGGATCGCCGTCGCTTTGACGCGGCTCGGAATCGCGAGCGGAGACAAGAGCTTCCTGGCGGCGGCGGAGCGTGCCGCTTGGTTCGAACACTCACGCTACGACCGAGCGCATCGCAACTGGAAGCTCGAGGCCAGTCGCTCCCCCGAGCCCGTGTTCATGACCGCCTGGTGTCAGGGAGGGGCCGGGATTGCACTCTCGAGAGCGCTTCTGCTCGACGAGGGACTCGAGCCTCGCGACTGGCTCGAAGACGATCTCGCGCGCGGAGTCGAGGCCGTGCAGCGGGCGGACCTGGCACCGATCGACCATCTCTGTTGCGGGAATCTCGGTCGAGCCGAGATTCTGGACGTCTGCGGAGAGTCGACCTCTCGTCAGCAATGGCTCGACGGCGCCCGAGCTCGAGCGGCGCTGGTCACCAAGCGGGCGCAGCTCCAAGGCCACTTCATGCTGAGCGAGGATTCGACCTCGCCCAAGGCCCAGCCTCCCGGTTTCTTTCGGGGCCTGTCGGGCGTGGCGTACCAGCTGCTGCGCCTGGCTCAGCCTCGGAGGCTGCCTTCGGTTCTGGCTTTTCGCGCGAAGCGATATGCTGAGGACGAGGCGCGCTCCGTGGGCTCTTCGAGAGAAGAATCGTCGAGCGTCGGCTCAAGGGGGACATCGAGGACCGTGACAGACGAGGGGATCCAGTACCGCGCGCTCGACGCTGCGACGGCCAAGAGCCACGCGTCGATGACGTTTCCTGCGTACCGCCATCTGCTCGAGCTCGAGCCGACGACGCGTCACGTCGACGAAAACGACACGCGCGAGGTCTATCCTTTCGCGATCGGCGCCTTCGCTGGCGATCAGCTCGTCGGTATGAGCCTGGGTGAGATTCCACTCGATCCGGAGTCGCACCGCGGCCCGGAGCTGCTTTCCGTTCTCGTCAAGGAGCCGTACCGAAGGCAAGGAGTCGGGACGCGGCTGGTGGCTTCGGTAGAGCGCATCGTCTGCAACAACGGCTTCGCCTCGATTCGGGCGGTGTACATGACGGGGAAGCCCGCGATTCCCTGGGTGGAGCGCATCCTGGCAGGACGTGGCTGGTCCGAGCCCGAAGGGCGAATGATCACGGTCCGATTCACGCCGGAGTCGCTCAAGCCGGCTCCCTGGCTCGAGAAGTTCAGCCGACCTCGCACGCACTACGAGGTCTTCGACTGGAAGGACCTCAAGCCCGAAGAGCGCGAGACTCTTCAGACGAGTCACGCGGAGTCGCCCTGGATCGCCGAAGACCTGCTGCCTTGGAAGCACGACGAGCACGGCTTCGACGAGGCGACCAGCGTCGGCATGCGCTACAGGGGCGTCGTCGTCGGCTGGGTCATCGCTCACCGTCTCGAACCGACGGTCCTGCGCTACACCTGCAGCTACATGCGCAAGGACCTCAGCCGCATGGCGCGCATCCTGCCGCTCTATTGCGAATCGTTCTCGCGGCTCGAAGGCGAGGGCATCGAGACGGCGATGTACGCCACTCCTCTGAGGCACCAGGGGATGATCCGCTTCGCGAACAAATGGTTCAAACCGTGGTCGGTCTTCTTCGGTGAGACACGCGGCTCGGAGAAGCAGCTGCCGGACGATCCGGCGAGCTTGGCCTGAGGGCTACAAACACTTTGTTTTGAGGGAAATGACAGATGGAAGCGCCGGTTCCGGGGGAGTGCCCTCGGGCCTCGCTTTCTTGACACGAAATAGGGCGGGTCGTAGCATCGCGGACCACAGTTTGTACGGTTTCCGCGTCAATCTGCCCATACTGAGGAGTGGTGCGCAATGGGAAAACGATTCGTTGTCCTGTTTGCCATGGGGGTATTCGGCGCTCTAGGAGCTTTCGCTTCAGGCGCTGAGACAGAGGCAAACGCAGGAGATTGGTCCTACTCGCCACCGAAGTGGTCGGGGGAGAGGATCACCCTCATCGAAGCGGTCGAGATCGCTCTGGCGAACGACCCAAATCTGAAGTTGCAGGAGACACTCGTGCTCGCACGCGAGGGCGCGTCTCTTTCGGCAACCGGTGCTTTCGATCGTGTGTTGATCGGTGAATTCAGCGCCTTCTACTCGCAAGAGGAGATTGGCCAGCTGGAGCGTGAAGGTCTGCAAGATCAGCGAGACCAGCTGCAGAAGAACATCGACAACATCACGAAGTCGTCGAAGGAGATCGAGGACGAGCTCGAACTCCTGGCCGATCTGCGTCGGCAGGGGAACCTGCTGGAGCTCGATCTCGCTGACGACACCATCCGTGACCCGCAGTTCCAGGCGACGCTGCAGCTGATTCAGACGCTGGCAGACACCGGAGTCGCGACCGAGGAGCTCAACGCGCTCTTCGTCGACGCCATCAACCGTCGAACGGGAGCGCTCAACGAAACGCTGGGCAGCCTGCGCGACGCTGGGCTGACGGCCGAGTCGCAGCTCAGGAAGCTGGGCGAGGTGCCGACGGTCAACGAGCAGTACCAGGCATCGGCACTCTTCCGCCTCGCGATTCCCTACCGCAACGGCCTGACGCTCACGCCGATCGGTTCGTTCTCCTGGGAAGGCCTGAACTACAAAGACAAGCCCAAGGACAGCGAGCTCGGTGGCCGCGGTCTGGCCGACGTCTTTCGCGGCGAGCTCGGCTTCGAGCTCGACGTTCCGATTCTCCGGGGTCGCGGCATCGACGCAGCCGCAGGTGCTCAGGAACAGTCGGCGCAGATCGACTACGACGCGAGCGTCGCAGCGCTCCAGCACCAGTCGACGGTGACCGTCGTACAGGCGCTGGTCGCTTACTGGCGTCTCGTTGCTGCTCAGGATCGCCTGGACATCTTCAAGCGCTCGCTCGAGCTGCAGAGCCAGATCGCGGAGCTCAGCCGCGAGCTGATCGAGGCCGATGAGCTCCCCGGCATCGAACAGCCCCGGATCGACGCTCGAGTGCTCGATGCGGAGGCTCGTCTCGAGGCTGCCGAGCAGGAGCTTCTGTCGGCAAGGTACGACCTCTCTCGCGTCATCGGCCTCGAGGTCGAGAACGACGACGAGGCTCCCTTCGCTGCCGACGGCTTCCCGGAGCTGGAGGCCGCCCTGCTCGACGACGTGACGATCGATTCGCTGGTCGCCAAGGCCGAGGAGCGCCGCTACGACTACCGCTCGGCTCGTCAGCTCGAGGAGTCGGGGCTGGTCCTGGTCAAGGCCGCCATCATCGAACTGCGTCCGCGCCTCGACATGAACTTCCGCTGGTCCTACTCGGCACTCGGCGAGGAGAACGGCTTCGAGAACGGCATCCGCGAGTCGATCCTCGACCGCTGGGTCGGTCCGAGTGCCGGCATCTCGTTCGACTACGAGAAGCCCCTCGGCAACCGTGTCCGCCGCGGCCAGTTGATGCAGGCTCAAGCGTTTGCGCGCCAAGCCAACATCGCGGCGACCGACCTCGGTCGTACGATCCGCTCCCAGGTCCTCACCGCCTTCGGCTCTCTCGAAGACACGGCGGAACAGCTCCGACTCGCTCGCGAGTCGGTCGGCTTCTTCCAGGAGACCTACGAGAACGAGCTGGAGAAGCTGCGAGCCGGTCTCTCCACGGTGATCGACCTGATCCTCACGGAGCAGCAGTGGACCAACCAGAGGCTCTCCGTGATCTCGGCAGAGCAGCAGGTGGCGAGCTTCATCGCGCAGCTGCGCTTCGAGAGCGGCACTCTGGTCCGTCACGACGCTGAAGAGAGCGTGGTGAGGAGCGAAGATCTGACCACGCCTCCGAGTGATCGCTGATCGGAGGCCAACGATGATGCATACGAGAGTTTCCGCTCACCGGTCGCTCTTGAGCGGCACGGCGTTCTGGCTCGTCCTCGTGGCGGGTGGGTTCGCGGCCATTCCGGGATCCGCCTCCGAGGTCCGCTCGGTCCTTCAGGAGCGCATGGAGATCGACGCCAGCAAGCTCTTCACCTTCGCACCTCCGGCGGCGGCCGGCGGCCCTCTGACCCTGCAGGAAGCAGTGCGTCTCGCGGTGGCCAACGACCCGTCGATTGCGCTGACCCAGCAGGCGGTTCTGCTCGACCGCGGCGGAGCACTCTCCGCCACGGGTCAGTTCGACGATGTCTTTCTCTTTCAACCGTCGCTGGAGCGGAATCAGGGCGAGCTGACGACGGGTGATCGGCAGCCGCTGCAGCGCCAGAGGAACACCTTCGAGCAGTCCTCGATCGAGCTGGGGCGCGTTGCCAATCGGCTGGCGCGACAGCTGGAGGAGCAGGCGAGGGATCCCGACACGAACCTGGCGCTGGCCAACTGTGAGGTGATCAGCGGCACGCTGGTCATCAACGACGCCAACGGCGATTCCGTCGAGCTCAACTGTGACAACAACGGTGAGCGCGTCGCGCGCGACACCCTGTTCGATCTCTTCGATCTCCTCGGAGACAGTGACGATCTCGACGACTCGACCAAGGGGTTGATCGATGCGACCTTCGCCAACGAGGTCGAGCCTGCCGTCGTCAAGGACATTCAGCGCACGATCGACACCCTCAACTTCGTCATTCCGGAGCTCAGAGCGCAGTTCGATCGGCTCGGTGACACGCCGCGCGATAACGAGGCGACGATCTTCTCGCTGACGACCGGCTACTCGATTCCCTTTCGCGACGGCCTGGTGGTTACACCTTTGCTGTCGCTGGAAGCGCGGGAGACGAACTTCTCCAACAAGCAGTTCTCGCCGCTCTTCGGTGGTCAGGGCGTCGTCAACACCTACCGCTTCCTCTGGGGCGTGTCGCTCGATGTGCCGATTCTGCGCGGCGGTGGGCGCACGCAGGTGACCGCGGCGGAAGAGGCGAGCAAGGAGAACCTCGAGGCGACGACCAACGAGCTGCGGCACACGATTGCCGAGGCGGCTCTGCGGACGGCGTTGGCCTACTGGGATCTGGTGGCAGCGCAGCAGACGCAGGAGCTGCTGCAGCAGTCCGTGGCTCGTCAGCAGCGGCTGCTCGACCTCAACCGTGAGCTGATCGACGCGGATGAGCTTCCCGGTGTCGAGCTCGTGCGCTCGCAGGCGAATCTTGCGAACACGCAGTCGAGCTTGGTCTCGGCCGAACGGCAGGTGCTCCAGGCTCAGCTGGCTCTGCTCGCTGCAATGGGCGCCGACGCGCGCAACCTGGAAGACCTCCCGGTGGCGACCGACGAGTTCCCCATTGCTCCGGACGACTTCGCGATCTCCGAGATCGAAGAGTTCATCGGCGACGGCTTTCGCCGGCGTTTCGACCTGCGTGCAGCCGAGGCGCGTGAGCGCTCCGCGGAGATTCTCTCCGAGGCGGCCTTCCTCGAGCTACGACGTCGACTCGATCTCAACTTCACGTTTGGCTACAGCGGCTTCCACGAGGACGCCAACTACGCCGACGGCTTCGAGAACGCGATCTTCGGACGTCAGACCGGACCGAGTGCCACCATCTCTCTCTCCTGGGAGTTGCCTTTCGGCAACCGCCAGCGTCGCGGCCAGCTGCTGCAGGCGCGGGCGCAGGTGTATCAAGCGGAGATCAACAAGCGCAATCTGCAACGGGTCATCGCCTCTCGCATTGTCGATCTGGCAGAGACCACGCGCAGTGCGACGGTTCAGGTCGGCCAGCGAGCGCAAGCCGTCGAAGCCCACAGCCAGCTCTTTTCCACGGAGCTGGAGAGGCTGCAGGCAGGCGTCAGCACGGTGATCGACTCAGCGACGACCGAGGGACAGGTCACCGCGGTTCGTATCGACGAGATCGGAATCCAGCAGGTCTACGCTCGGCTGCTGTCGCAGCTGCGCTTCGAGGCCGGATCGCTGGTGACCTTCGGCGAGACGGACGACGGCCGCCCGAGCGTCGAAGAGATTCTGCCCACGGGCTTCGATTTCGGCGGCTGACGAGTGACTTCGTTCCGCCTCGAGGCGGCACCTTTCGATAGCGTCTGACGTAGTAGCGGTCGACGGACGGACGAATTGCGTCCGCTGGCCCAGGGGGATCCATGAACCTTCAAGACAAACTCAACGACGATCGCCAGCCGCTCAGCCACGAGCGGTTGGCCGGCCTGCTCCGCGTCACTTCGTTCCCGGGCTGGGTGGTTCTCATCGGTCTCGGAGTCGTCATCTTCCTCGCGGGAATCTGGGGCTTCGTCGGCAAGATCAAGGAGCGGGTCGAGGGCCCGGGCATCCTGATCCACGGCGGGCAGCTCGAGTCGGTCGTGCACGAGGGGGCTGGACGCGTTCTCGAGATCCTGGTCGTCGAAGATGAGACGGTCTCGGTGGGGCAGCCCATCGCACGGATCGCCCAGGACGAGATTCATCGCCAGATCGAGTCGGCCGAGGAGAAGGTGCGCATCGCCTCGAGTCAGGGAGGCTTCGATCGTGGCTTGATCGACGCGAACCTCGCGCAGAAGCGCAGCCAGCTGGCCAGTGCTCAGGAGGAGCTCGGCAAGCTGCAAGAGCTCCGGGAGCGTCAGCTGATCACCGGAGCGAAGGTACGTGCCGCCGAGGACGAGATGTCGAGGATCCAACGCGAGATCAACGATCTGCAGGCCCAGGCCGTCGGCAGCGGCACGGGTGTGTCGGAGGCGCAGCGCCAGCTCCGGTTGCTGGTCGAGAAGCGGGATCAGGGTTCCCTCGTCGTCTCGGACTTCGCGGGTCGCGTCGTGCAGATCAAGCAGCCCGCGGGCAGCATCATCGGGCCGGGCATGGCGATTCTCGACGTCGAGCCCTTCGAGCTCGATCTCGAAGCGGTCTTCTACGTGCCGTCGAAAGACGGCAAGAAGATCGTGCCGGGGATGGAGGTTCTGATTCAGCCGGCGACGGTGAAGCGCGAGGAGTTCGGCTCAATCGTCGGAGAGGTGATCTCCGTCGGCTCCTTTCCGGAAAGCCAGGAGAGTCTGCTGCGCACGCTGCGCAACCAGGTGCTTGCCGGGCAGCTGAGCGGTTCCGGCGCCAACTTCCAGGTCAAGGCGCGCATGTACCCGGCCGAGACGACTTCGGGATTCCAGTGGGACAAGGGCGCCGGACCCGCTCTGGGGGTCTTCAGCGGCACTCCGATCGAAGCGCGGATCACGACCAAGACGAAGGCGCCGGTGTCGATGGTTCTGCCGATCATGAGAGACGAATAGGAGCGGATCGATGGCTGACGCAAAGAAGATGTTTCGCAAGAAGGCGCTGGCCAAGCTCTCTTCGCCGGAGCAGCTCGACGTCATGATGCGGCTCACCTCCCCGGCGGTCTGGCTGGCGGGCGTGGCCCTGGCGTTCATCGCCGTCGGCGGAGCCACGTGGGGATTCATCGGCAAGGTGCGCGATCGAGCTTCCGGCCCCGGCATTCTGATTCACGGCGGTCAGCTCAAGTCGGTCATCTCCGAGTGGTCGGGTGAGGTGACCGAGGTTCTCGTCGAGGAGGGCGACACGGTCGAAGAAGGCCAGGTCATTGCACGGGTTTCGCAGGAGCGCTACCGCCTGCTCATCGAGAACCAGCGCGAGCGCATCGCCGAGATGAACCGCAATCGACAGATCTCTTCGGGCCTCTCGCAGGACAACGTCGAGCTGCTGCGCACGCAGCATGCGCGCGCCGAGCGCGAGCTCGCCAGGAAACAGCGCCTCGTCGACAAGCAGCTCGCTCCGGACAGCGTTCTGCTGCAGAAGCAGCGCCAGATCGACCAGCTCGAACAAGCGATTCTGAATACCGGCGCCCAGTCCGTTCGCGGTCAGAGTGCGCTGGCTGACGCCGAACGCGAGCTCGCCCGTCTCCAGAGTGAGATGGAGGCGCAGTCTCAGATTCTGTCGACCGCCCGCGGCCGTGTCGTACAGGTCAAGCAGGGCCGCGGCTCAGCGGTGGCTCCGGGCATTCCCATCATCGATCTGGAGCCCTTCCAGGAGCAGATCGAAGCGGTCTTCTACGTGCCGTCCGCCGACGGCAAGAAGATCGAGGTCGGCACGGAGGTGCGGATTTCGCCGGCCACGGTGAAGCCCGAAGAGTACGGGTTCATCGTTGGTGAGATCACCGAGGTCGGCAGCTTTCCCGAGAGTCAGGAGACGCTGATCAAGACGCTGCGCAACGACGTGCTGGCCCGGGAGCTTTCGGGCAGTGGCGCCTCGTTCCAGGTGCGCGCCAACCTGCTGGTCGACGAGACACCGTCAGGCTTCAAGTGGACGTCGTCCCTGGGGCCTCCGGAAGAGGTCTTCAGCGGTACGCCGATCGAAGCGCAGATCACGACGCGCACGCGGCGGCCGGTCCAGATGATCGTGCCGATGATCCGCAGCACCCTCGGTATCTGAGGGCCTCGGCGCATCTTGCGGACACTCGTTTCTGATTTCTTGGCTCCTAGGGGATAAAGATGGCCAAACTCATTCAGGTCGGAGGCGCGGGCGCTGGCTCCGAATTCGACCTCAAGCCGGAGAACACGGTCGGCCGCACGCCCGGGGTCGAGATCCTGGTTCAGGATCCGACGATCTCGCGCAACCACGCGTCGGTCGTGCAGGTCGCCGGAAAGTGGGTCGTCACCGATCTCGGCTCTTCGAACGGCAGCGAGATCAACGGTCAGCGCCTGACGCAGCCGATGCCCCTTTCCCACGGCGATCAGGTCCGCTTCGGTACGGTCGACTTCAAGTTCGACGCCCTCGCGTCGGCAGACCTGCGCAGAGCAGCCCAGCCGCCAGATGCCTCCGCGAGGGTGCCGGAACCGACCGCTCCACGACAGGTCGTCGAGCCCCCGCCCGCCGCACCTGCACAGCCTCCCGCAGCCGCTTCTTCGCAGGTTTCGGCGCCGCCACAGCCCAAGCCCCCCGCCGCGCAACCTTCGGCACCGCAGCCTCCCGCCGCCCAGCCTCCAGCCGACCCGCCGGCAGCGTCCGAGGCACCAGAGCCCCCCGCAAAGCCGGCTGCGCCACCGGCCGCTCGGCCGACGGCGGAGAAGCCGGCCGCCAAGCCTGCCGCTCCGGCCGGGAAGAAGGCGGATGAGCCGGCCGTCGAGAAGCCCTCCGAGGCCAAGCCTGCCGAAGCGAAGGCCGACGACAAGAAGGCCGAAGGTGCCAAGAAGGCGGCGCCTGCGGGCTTCTCGAACTTCGGAGCCAAGCCTGCGGCGAAGAAGAAGGCGGCACCCAAGGCCAGCGACGAAAAGAAGGACGAGAAAAAGGACGAGAAGAAGGCGCCGGCCAAGAAGGGCAAGGCAGCCAAGTCCGAAGAGGACGAAGAGCCGAAGGGGCCGCGGCGCATTCCGAAGCCTGAGGGTCCGAAGGTCTCCGAGAAGGCGGCTGCTGCAGCGGCTGCCGCAGAGGAAGAGGACGAAGAGCCGCCTCCGCCGATTCCGAGGGGCGTCAAGCGGGTACGCACGCCCACGGTCTTGCAGATGGAGGCGGTCGAGTGTGGCGCGGCGGCGCTGTCGATCATCCTGCAGTACTACGGACGAATCGTTCCGCTCGAAGAGCTGCGGGTCGAGTGCGGCGTTTCGCGTGACGGTAGTAAGGCCTCGAACGTGCTCAAAGCTGCTCGACGCTACGGACTCACGTCCAAGGGCTTTCGTCACGACATGGCGACGCTCTACGAGCTTCAGATGCCCTGCATTCTCTTCTGGAACTTCAACCACTTCCTGGTGCTCGAAGGCTTCAAGAAGGGCAAGGTCTACCTGAACGACCCCGCTCAGGGACCGCGCGTCGTCGACCTCGACGAGCTCGACGGCTCGTTCTCCGGCGTCGTCATGACCTTCGAGCCCGGGGAGGAGTTCGAGAAGGGGGGCGCCAAGCCGAGCATGCGGGGTGCGTTGGAGCGTCGCCTCAAGGGCAACGAGATCGCCTTGCTCTTCGCGCTGCTCACCGGTCTTTTCCTCGTCGTTCCGGGTCTCGTCGTTCCGACCTTCGCTCGCGTCTTCATCGACAACTTCCTGATCCAGGGACGGATCGACATCGTCAAGCCGCTGCTCTTCGGCATGGGGCTGACAGCCGCCCTACGCATGGGGCTGACCTATCTGCAGGAGTACTACCTGCTGCGCCTCGAGTCGAAGCTCGCGCTGGTGACGTCGAGTGGTTTCTTCAACCACATCATGCGCCTTCCCGTCACCTACTTCTCTCAGCGTTTCGGCGGTGAGATCGGTTCTCGTGTGGCGATCAACAACAAGGTGGCGATGCTGCTCTCCGGCACGCTGGCGACGACACTCCTCGACTGTCTGGTCATCGTCTTCTACGCCGTCCTGATGATGCTGTACGACGTCAGTCTCACCTTCATCTGTATCGGTCTGGCGTTGATCAACATCGCCGTCGTGCGCGGAGTCGCTCGTCTGCGCGTCGACTCGAGCCGTCGCCTGATGCAGGAAGAGGGCAAGCTGACCGGTACGGCGATGGGCGGTCTGCAGATGATCGAGACGCTCAAGGCCACGGGCTCCGAGCCCGAGTTCTTCGGTCGCTGGGCGGGCTACCAGGCGAAGACGCTGAAGGCACAACAGACGCTCGGCACGATCGGTGAATTCGTCAACGCCGTGCCGCCGCTGGTCAAAACGCTGACAACGACCGCCATTCTCTACTTCGGTGGCAGCAAGGTCATGGCGGGCGGCCTCACGGTCGGCGAGCTGGTCGCGTTCCAGACGCTGATGATGAGTTTCACCACGCCGCTCAACTCCTTCGTCAACTTCGGCTCGCAGCTGCAGGAGCTCGAGGCGGACATGAACCGTCTCGACGACGTTCTGAAGTACCCCGTCGACCCTCAGTACACCCGCGAGGGCGAGGAGAATCCGAAGGCCCGAGGCATCCTCAAGCTCAGTGGCCACGTCGAGCTGAAGAACATCACCTTCGGCTACAGCCCGCTCGAGCCGCCCCTCATCGAGGACTTCAGCCTGACCATCAAACCCGGCCAGCGTGTTGCGCTCGTCGGCGGATCCGGCAGCGGTAAGTCGACCGTCGCCAAGATGATCACCGGACTCTACGAACCGTGGTCCGGCGACATTCTCTTCGACGGGTTGTCGCGCGAGGAGCTGTCACCGAGTCTGATGAACAACTCGGTTGCTTCCGTCGACCAGGAAGTCTTCCTCTTCGGCGGCACGGTGCGGGAAAACGTCTCGATGTGGGATTCCACGATTCCCGACGCGGCGGTCATCCGTGCTTGCAAGGACGCCGAGATCTCCGAGGTCATCGAGACACGGGACGGCGCCTACAAGTCGCTGATCGACGAGGGCGGCGGCAACTTCAGTGGCGGCCAGCGTCAGCGTCTCGAGATCGCCCGCGCGCTCGTCGGCTCACCGACGATCCTGGTTCTGGACGAGGCAACGAGTGCGCTCGATCCGACGACCGAGCTCAAGATCGACGAGAACCTGCGGCAGCGTGGCTGCACTTGCATCATCGTCGCCCATCGTCTGAGCACGATCAAGGATGCTGACGAGATCATCGTGCTTCAGCGCGGAAAGATCATCCAGCGCGGCACGCACGAAGAGATGGTCCAGGAAAAGATGAAGCCGTACTTCCGGCTCATCCAGGAGTAGACGCATGGTCACGACCCGATTCGCTCGACCCTCTCAGCCGGCATCCAGATTTCGCGAGGTGGCTTCATGACCGTGAGCGAGACTCCCTCGGCCAAGGCGGCCGTCATCGAGCTCTTCCGCAACGAAGGAACTCCGGCCGCGACGGGCGGTAACCATCCGTTCATCATCGACGACCCGCGTAGCGCTTGGCTGGTAGAAGAGGGACAGGTCAACATCTTCACGGTCGGCGTCGAGAACGGCGAGCCGGTCGGCGCACGCGACTTCTACCTGCACCTCGAGGAAGGCGATTTCTTCTTCGGCATGGACCTCGACAGCTACGGCATGGGGTCCGGCTTCCTCGCGGTCGGCAAGGTCGGCACCAAGCTCCGCCGCATCTCGGTGGAGCGCCTCGAAGAGCTGGCCGCCGACAAGGCCTACGCGGAAGCGATCAACGACGCGGTGACGCACTGGGTTCTCGGGCTCTCGAAGTCTCTGACCAAGGAGATCATCCCGGGTCCTCTGGTCGACCTGAACCTGGTGCCCGAAGACCACGTGATTCTCGAGAACCAGCAGAAGGTTCGTGCTGCCAAGGGCCTGCTGTGGCTCGAGATCGAGAGCGGCAACCTGCTCTTCATCGGTATGGAGGCGCTCGTCTTCGAGGAGGAGAGTGCTCCGTCGGAGATGACCCATCACACGATGTCGATCAAGGCGGACGCCATTCTCGAGATGATCGAGCAGGGCGCTCTGCCGTCGAGCGGCGGCTCGAGCGGTGTCCTCTTTCCGCTCTCCGTCGACACCTGGGTCGAGGCCTCGAACGACGGCGATCACGAAACCCAGCTCAAGGCGCACGCTGGCGCCGGCATCATCGGTACCAGCGGAGCGTGGGAGGGACTCAAGACTTTTCACGAGGTTCTCTGCCAGTGCGAGTTCATCAACAAGAAGCTGCAGACCGTCGATGAGTTCAACCGCCTGAAGTCGAAGGCCGAGTACGCCGTCGCCGCTCGCAAGGGGGCCATCAAGGACCTCGCCGCGGTGATGACCGAAGAGGACGAAGAGGTCGTCCTCGACGTCGAAGATGTCGACGACGACGTCTACGAGGCGGCTCGCCTGGTCTGCGATGCGAGCTTCATCCTCGCCAAGCGTCATCCCGAGATGAAGCAGGAGGGGTCGAACTCCGATCGCTTGGCGGTGGTCGCCAAGGCTTCTCGCTTCCGGATGCGCGAGGTGGCGCTGCGCGACGAATGGTGGCGCTTCGATCAGGGCGCGATGTTTGCGGAGGACGCAGAGACCGAGGCGCCGATCGCCCTGGTGCCGAGGTCGCCGACCTCGTACGAATACGTCAACACCCGCACGGGCGAGCGCGGCAAGGTGAACCGCGACGTCGCGGAGTCGCTGAACGTCATGGCGTGGTCCTTCTACCGGCCGTTCCCGGACGGCCCGATGCGCGTCATCGACATCATGAAGTTCGGCCTCAAGGGCCTCTACAGCGACGCTGCCCTCCTCGTCGCCATGGGCATCACCATCGGCATGCTCGGAGCCGCGACGCCCTTCTTCACCGGCAAGATCTTCGACGACGCCATCCCGCAGGCGGAGCGCGGTCTGCTCGTCCAGTTCGCCGTCGCGCTACTGGCGATGGCGTTCACGACAGCGGCTTTCGACATCGCTCAGGCGATCGCCATCCTGCGTATCTCCGGGCGCATGGACTACTCGATCGGTGCCGCGCTCTGGGACCGCTTGCTCAACCTGCCGTCGACCTTCTTCAAGAAGTTCTCGGCCGGAGATCTTGCCGATCGCGCCGGAGGCATCAACGCCATTCGCGATCTCGTCTCCGGCGCCGGTATCGCCGCCATTCTCGGCTCGTTCAGCTCGATCTTCTACATCTTCCTGATGTTCAAGTACAGCACGCAGCTGGCCTTTGCCGCGATGGGACTGACCCTCTTCTTCATCTCGTTCACCTTTGCGATGAACTATCTGCAGCTGCGTTTCCAGCGCGAGCAGATGACGATCGCGGGGAGACTGTCGGGCCTCGTTCTCCAGCTGATCACCGGCGTTGCCAAAATCCGTGTCTCGGGTTCCGAAGACCACGCCTATCGCGTCTGGGCTCGTGAGTTCTCGAGCCAGCGGCGTCTGCAGTTCCTCATCGGGCGCGTGCAGAACGCGGTCGAGGTCTTCAACTCTGCCTTCGCCACCATTTCGTCGATGGTCATCTTCTTCGTGCTCTACACGCTCAAGCAGAAGGCGGCGGCGGAGGGTGGCGCGGCGCCGGCTCTCTCGACCGGTGACTTCATCGCTTTCAACGCCGCCTATGGATCGTTCCTGGCGGCGACGCAGCAGCTCAGTGAGGCGTCACTGAAGATGCTCAAGGTGATCCCGATCTACGAGCGCCTCAAGCCGATCATCACCGAGCCGGCCGAGATCGACGAGACGCGCCTCTATCCGGGCCGACTCACCGGCGAGATCGAAATCTCTCATATTCACTTCAAGTACACCGAAGACGGCCCGTGGGTCCTGCGCGACATCTCGCTCAAGATCGAGCCGGGCGAGTTCATCGCGTTCGTCGGCGGCTCGGGCTCCGGGAAATCGACGCTCTTTCGCGTCATGCTGGGCTTCGAGGTGCCTCAGAAGGGGTCCGTCTACTACGACGGTCAAGACCTCAACACCCTGGATCTTCGCGAGGTGCGCCAGCAGCTCGGCGTCGTCCTGCAGGACTCGCAGCTCCTGCCAACGGACGTCTTCCGCAACATCGTCGGCACGACGTCGCTGACGATCGACGATGCCTGGGAAGCTGCTCGCGCAGCCGGCATGGAAGAGGACATTCAGGGCATGCCAATGGGCATGCACACCTACGTCAGCGAGGGTGGCGGCGGCTTCTCCGGCGGTCAGAAACAGCGTCTCAAGATCGCACGAAGCATCGTGCACAAGCCACGCATCATGTTCATGGACGAGGCAACGAGTGCTCTCGACAACCGCACGCAGAAGATCGTCACCGAGAGCATGGACCGTATGCAGGCCACCCGCTTCGTCATCGCTCATCGCTTGAGCACGATCCGCAATGCCGACCGTATCTGCTACCTGGACAAGGGCAGGCTTGCGGAAATCGGCAGCTATGACGAGCTGATGGAGAAGCGCGGTCTTTTCTACGAGCTGGCGAGTCGGCAGACCGCCGAGGACCACTGATCAAGCCGCCGTCTTCGACGGCGTCGCCTTGTGGATTAGAAGGGGAGACACGAGATGAAGAGACCCGTTACCCGGTGCGCGCTGTTGGCACTCGTCCTGTTCGCCGTGGCGTCGACGGGCCAGGCACAGTTCTGCAACCCGAATGGGGTGGAGCTGAGCTGCGGCCAGACGGTCGACGGTCGTTTGAGCTTGATTGATGTCGACTGCCTCAGCAACGACGGAACACGCCTCATCGACGACTACCGGATCGAGGCGGTCGAAGGGACGACGCTGACCCTGCAGCTGACTGCCGACCCGGGAGGCTTCGTTCCGGTGCTCGAGCTCACGTCTCCGACCGGCGCTCTGACGACGGCCACGGCACAGGGGAGCGGTGGCAACACCGCCGAGCTCGAGTTGGAGCTGAACCGCACCGGGACCTGGAACCTCGACGTGACCAGCGAGGCCGGGACCCTTCCTGGCATCGCTCCGTCGGGCGACTATGAACTGGTGACTTCCTGCGTCTTGCCGCCGACCACGGGCGGCTGCGTGCCGGACGCCCAGACTCTGTGCATCGACGACGAGCCGGGGGACTCTCGCTTTCAGGTGCAGGTCGCCTTCGAAACGACCCTTGGCGGCGGAGCTTCGGGAACCGGTACGCCCATCTCTCTGAACTCCCTGGGCGTGACCCAGGGCGGCCTGTTCTGGTTCTTTGGCGCCGACAATCCCGAGCTCCTCGTCAAGATCATCGACGGCTGCCCGATCAACGACCACTACTGGGTGTTCTACGCGGCGGTCACGGACGTCGGCTTCGATCTGGCGATCACCGACACGCAGACCGGCGAGGTCTGGCAGCGCTCGAATCCGGATCGCAACACGGCGGAGCCGCAGACGGACATCCAGGCCTTGAATTGCAGCAGCAACTGACGCTGAGCCGGTGCGGAGCTCGCGAAGAGCTTCGCACCCGATGCGCTCGCGACGCTGTGCCCCGAAGGGGTCAGCGCGATGCGGTCGTCTCCTGAAGGCCGCCGCCGCGGTCGATCTCCTCGAGAAAACCGTCGAGGTCACCCTGCTGGAAGCTGTGGACGACGGACGTGCCCGCAGGTGGTACCTCGACCTCGAGAGCCGTCTGGTCGCCGCTCGGTCCGCGAAGCTGCACGGAGTAGCTACCGGTCGGGATCAGGACCCGTAGAGGAGTCGAGCGGTCCTCTCCGAGCTCGACCGAGCCGCCGGTCGCCGGGTCGATCGCGATCACCTCCGCCCAGGGCAACGCGTTGATGACGAGGACCGCCTCGGGCAGGTCCGGCGCAGGCGCAGTGCGAGTGCCGAGGACGAAGCCGAGCACCAGGGTCGGGAGGGCGACCGCGGCGGCCAGCCAGAGCCGTCGATCGCGAAGGCCCGTCGGGATCTCCGCGACCAACTGGTTGCGAAGAGCGCTCAGCTCCTCTGTCGCGTCGAGCTTCAGGGCGACACGGTCGAGGTGCTTCAGCGCCGTGCGAACGCGTCCCTTGTTCCAGAGCTCCTCGATCGCGCCGATCTCTGCGCCGAGCCGGTTCGTCCGCGCCGCAGCCGATCGCTGATCGCGGATCTCTTTCTGGATCCAGTGGATTTCAGTCGTCAGATCAGCGTCTTCAGGAGCGAGGCTGACTGCCTCACGAAGGCTCTTCAGCGCGCCTCGCAGATCATCGGCGTCGCGCTGGTCGGACGCCTGCTGACGCAGCATTTCGAGCTGGTGCGTCCGAAAGTCCTCCTCGAGCTCCTCGAGATGCACTCGGAAGGAGCCCAAGGTCAGCTGTTGGGCAGGAGAGAGCGCGTCGAGCATCGAGCGAGCTCCCTGCAGGTTGCCCTCGTGTACCGCGGTCTCGAGCTCACTCTGAATGGCCTCGATCTCTGAGGTCTCCTGTTCGCTGTTCGGCACGGCGGACGACATGGCGAAGGCTTCGGTTGGAGCCTCCGAAGGCATGCGAGCGGCGATCGTTGGCGCTTCGCTCGGGCCGTCCTCAGTTGGAGCCTCCACGGCGCCCGTCTCTTCCATCGCCTCCCGAATCTCGTGGCGGAGTTGATCGAGGGCGGGATCTTCGCCAACCTTCTCCTGGCCGCGCTCGAGCGACTTCAGAGCGCTCTGTGTGTCGCCCGCCTCGAGGCGTCCACGGACGTCCATCTCGACCTGCTCCATCTGCACGCGTCGCTCCTGGCCTTCGAGGCAGTCGATCGCGATGGCCGCCGGCTCGAGCTCCTCGATGTGGCCGAAACGTTGGTGCGCGGTGCGCAGAACCTCCCGGGCGCGCTCGAGATCGTTGACCTCGAGCAGTCGGTCGAGCTCCAGCGTCGTCTCCGCGAGAGCCTGCCGAGTCTCGGCCGCTTCGACCTGCTCGCGATACCGAGCTTCGAGCGCCTCGATCTCGAGTACGATCCCCGCCGGAAGATCGAGCGCCTCGAGCTGCTCCAGTGGCTCGGCGGCACGCTCTATGGCCTCGCTCTCGAGAGCCTCGCGCACCTCCGCGAGCAGGGTCTGGGCTTCGGCCACCTGGGCTTCGGTGAGCGCCGCCTCGATCTCGGTGCGGACGTCGTCGAAGAGTTCGTGGGGGCCGTGCTTGGCGATCGCCGTCTGAAGCTGCAGCTCAGCCCGGTGGAGATCGGACTCGGCGATTTCACGGAGGCCTTCGATCTCGCTGGCCACCGCGCGCTCGCGCTCTTCGCGGTCGATGCGGTCGCGAAGGTAGGCGTCGATGCGTTGCTTGAGTCGGAGCGAGCGCGGGTTCTCGGGCGCCCTTTCGAGGGCTCGGTCGAGAGTGGCGGCCGCGGCGTCGAGACGATCGTCGAGGATTTCGGCCGACGCCTGATCGAGCAGTCGTCGCAGCTCTCGTTCTCCGCCTTCGACCGCCGCAGTCAGTTCGACGAATCGACCGAAGTCCTGGAGCTCCGTTGGCGCGGACTCGAGCTTGCTTCGTGCGGCGTCGACGTTGGAGGCGAGCAGCCCGAGAAGCTCTGCTTTGAAGGTCTCGAACCGCTCCAGGAAATCCTGCCTGCGGCGCTCTTCCTCGGCTGCCGCAGTGAGGTCCTCGAGGCGCTGCTGTGCGAGCGTCGAAGCGGGGTCGACGTCGAGCGCGGCGGCTGCGGCCGAGGCAGCCTCGTCCAGGCGTCCCTCCGCTTGGAGGCTTTCCGAGGCTCTGAGATGAGCCTGCGCGTCTCGCTCTCGCTTCGCCAGCTCCTCCTGGAGCTCGTCGATCTCGGAGAGCCCGGTGCGCGCCGCGAGGTTCTTTGGCTCGATCTCGAGCACGCTGCCGTAGTGCTCTCGGGCCTGTTCGAAGTTGCCCGCCGAGCGTTCGCTGGCGGCCGACTCGAGCTGTTCTCGGATGCGCTGCATCTGATCTTCGATGATCTTGTCGACGTCGACAGCGAGCTGCTCGGCGACCGTGTGCTGCGGATCCAGGGCCAGGACGTCGAGAAGGTTTCCGCGGGCTGCCTCGGCTTCTCCGAGCTCGAGCTTCTTGCGCCCCTCGGCGAGGCTCCACTGGATCTGGCCGTCGCGAATGCGCGCCTGAGCCTCGACGAGCTGTGATCCTTCGAGGACCTCGGCGAGCTCGCTCATCTCCGCCTCGAGCTGGCTTCCTCGCCCGCTCCGGACGAGCTGCGCCACCTGCTCTTCGATCTCTTTCGCGCGCTGCGCCTTTGCTGCTTCCTCCTCAGCGGCGCAGATGGACGAGAGCAGAGCCCTGGCGCTGTCGTTCTTCGGCTCGAGCTCCAGGACCTTCTCGACGGCTTCCCGCGCCGCGTCGTACTTCGATTCGACGAGGGCTCGGTGTGCACGCTCGAGCACGACCTCCATCTGTTTGTGCTCTGCGCGCTTCTGCTTGCGGACCTTGAGATCGTGTGTGGCGGCGTCGAGCTTGGACTCGAGCTCGTCGAAGCGTGGGTCGTTGGGAAACTGGCTTCGCCACTTGACCAGCTCGGCGAAAGCGTCGGCGAGTCTCTGCTGCTCCAGCAGTGACTCGATGCCTTCGAGGGCTCGCGACGCTTCGAGTCGGCGCTCGGCCATCTCCGCGGCGGTGAGCAACATGCGCGCTCGGTGGCTGTCGGGATGGACGGCGAGCGCCTCGGTCGCGAACGTTCGTGCCTGGGCGTAGTCGCCGGATTCGAGCGCCTGGTTCGCCTGGTCGAGGAGGTCGTCGAAACTGTTGCCCGATCCGACGATCTCGAAGCGCTCGGTGAGCTCGTCCGGACCGGCGACGAAGCCCTGCGGCGGTGGCAGCGGTGGAGCGAGCACGCTGTCGGGGTCGAGCGTCACCTGGGCGACGATCTCTTCGAGAGCCGCGGCGTTTCCCGTGGTGTCGAACTCGCGCCGAAGGCCGGAGAGCACGTCGAAGACCTCGCGAGCGGTCTTCGGGCGGTCTTCCGGATCCTTCTCGAGCATCTTCAGCACGAGGTCTCGCAGGTTCTGCGGCAGGCGCCCGGTCGGGTCGTCCGACTCGAAGTCGCCTACGTCCCCCCAGAGGTGGCCGGCAATGATGGACTGAATGTTCTTGCCGGGAATCGGGTAGCAGCCGGTGAGCAGCTCGTAGAGCACCACGCCGAAGGAGTAGAGATCGCTACGTGCGTCGATCGTTTCGGTCGTCTGCAGAAGTTCGGGAGACGCGTAGCGAACCTTGCCGAGGAAGCGGCCGCTGGCCGTCAGGTCGTGCTTTTCCTCCAGCGCCTTGGCGATGCCGAGGTCGATCAGCTTGATCAGTGGTTGCCCCCCGCGCACCGTCACCATGACGTTGTCGGGAGCGATGTCCCGATGGACCAGGCCGGCGCTGTGCAAGTAGTCGAGCGCGGAGAGCGTCTGCTCGGCAATGACGAGCACCAGGGGCAGCGGCAGTGGAGAGGACCGGTGAATCGCTTCCTGCAGCGTGACGCCGTCGATGTACTCCATCAGGATCACGCCGGTACCGTCCTCTTCGACCCGGAAGTCGTAGAGGATCGCGATGTTCGGGTGACGAAGGCTCGCTGCCGTGCGCGCTTCGATCATGAAGCGCGCCTTGATCTCCTCGCTGTCCGACAACCCTGCCTTCATGACCTTCGCTGCGCGCAGCTCTTCCAGGAGACGGTGCCGGACTTTGTACACCGTCCCCATGCCGCCCTCCGAGATTCTCGCGAGAATCTCGTGGGTTCGTTCTAGTTTCTCCAGGGGCAAGGCCATGTCTGCGGCACTCCTGGGGGGTGAGGCGAGACTGGGTCCGAAGGTCAGCGGCACGGCAAGGAAGAGAGGGGAGATTCTAACGCCCTGCAGGGGAGGAATCGAATATGTTGCCATCACATATGCATGGGCTATCATGTTTCCTATCCACCGAGGAGACCCCCTTTGATTCGCTCCCTCTTGTTACCCACTCTGGTTGGGTTTCTCTTTCTTTCTTCGTCCGTCCATGCCCAGCTCGGCGGCGCCTTCAGTGAGGAGGCGGTCCTCTTGGAGCTCTACCAGTCGACCGACGGCCCGAACTGGGCGAACTCGACCGGTTGGCTGGACGACAAGGACTACTGCTCTTGGTACGGCGTGACCTGCGACGCGGAACAGTCGGTGGTGGCGCTCGAGCTGGGCAACAACGGACTCGCGGGTGAGGTGCCCGCATCGCTTGGAGATCTCAAGGGCCTCGCGACGCTCTCGCTGCAGTCGAACGAGCTCAGAGGGTTCTTCCCAGCGCAGTCGTTCTCCAGCCTCACTCGGCTCGATCTTCGGGGCAACGGCCTGGAGGGCACGCTCGCTCAGTTCGCCCTACCGAGCCTCGTCGACTTGCTGCTCGGTAACTCGGGCGGCGGTGCGAATCAGTTCACGGGTACCCTCGACGACCTCGACGGCCTCCTCATCTTGAGACGCCTCGACCTCCATCAGGTCGGGCTCACGGGCACGCTCGAAGTGCTTCAGTCGATGCCCAGTCTGACGTACGTCGACGTCGGCAACAACTCGCTCGGCGGTTCGATCCCGACGCTCTCTTCGTCGAGCCTGCAGGCCTTCCTCGCGGCGGGCAACCAGCTCAGCGGCTCGATCCCCGGCGGCGGCCTGTCGGCCTCGGTCTCGCAGCTCGAAGTCCTCGACCTGTCGAACAATCTGCTCCAGGGCAGCCTGCCGAACCTCTCGGGGCTCGCTTCACTGCGCGCGCTGCAGCTTTCCGGCAACGAGTTCACAGGCTCGCTGCCCGCTCTGCCGTCTTCACTGAGCGTGCTGGACGTCTCCGACAACGAGCTGAGCGGCATCGTTCCTTCGCCTTCGCTGACGCAGCTCAAGGAGGCAAAGCTCAGCCGCAATCGCTTCTCCGGCAGCCTGCCGGAGCTGCCGGCCGGCGCGCTGGGACTCCTCTGGGTCGACGGCAACCGCCTCGAGGGCGCCGTTCCGCAGAGCTATCAGCAGATCGCCGGACTGCGACTCGGCTTCAACAAGCTCGGCTCCCAGGGGCTCAGCGGCGCCTGGAGCGCCACGCAGACGGTCTCTCCCGAGGGACTCGTGGCGCTGACCTCGCCGACCTCCGTCGATCTTCAGTGGGAGACCATCGAGTACGTCGCCAACGGTGGCTCTTATCGGGTCTATGACGGCGATGGCGGCAAGCTGATCGCGGAGACCTCCGCCAAGACGCAGAACTCGATCACGGTGACCGGCCTCACCCCCGGTCAGACGTACTCCTTCGTCGTTACGTCGACGACGGGCGTACACGGCGGCAACCCCAACGCGCTCGAGAGCGACCCGAGCCCGGAGCTGCAGGTGACCCTTCCGGGCGGCGCCGCTCTGAACGCCGCCTTCGACTGGGCACCTTCTGGCCCCGACGTCGGCGAATCGGTTCAGTTCACCGACAGCTCGAGCGGCGGCGCCACGCAATGGCTCTGGAGTTTCGGCGACGGCAGCTTCTCCGCTGCGCAGAACCCGACGCACGTGTACACCGCTCCCGACACCTACGAGGTCACGCTGCAGATCGAGCGAGCTGGCGACGGAGCGCAGGCCACGACGTCCGGCGAACTGACGGTGGCGAGCACCGGTCTGCAGCCGGACTTTTCGGTCGAGCCGGCGACGCCCGTCGCCGGCGCCGTCGCGCAGTTCGTCGACGAATCCTCCGGCAATCCGTCGCAGTGGCTCTGGAGCTTCGGCGATGGCGCGACGTCGACGGAGCAGAACCCAACGCACGTCTACCAGCAGGCAGGGCAGTACGACGTCAGTCTCACCGTTTCGAGCCCGCGCACGGCGCAGAACCAAGTCGTCGTCCGCAAGATCGAGGTTCTGCTCGACCCCGACTTCGGCTTCGATCCGGCGCAGCCGGCGGTGGGGGAAGAGATCGACTTCGTCGACGAAACGGTGGGCGGGGCCGGAGTCTGGCGTTGGACCTTCGGTGACGGGACGCAGTCCCAGCTTCAGAACCCGCAGCACGCCTACTCCGAGGCGGGGGTCTACACCGTACAGCTTCGGGTGGGCACGGAACCGGGGGCGAGCCCCGTAGTTCGACAGCGGCAGATCTCGGTGGGTGGTGTGCTGCTCGCCGACTTCGAGTTCTCGCCCTCGACACCGTGCACCGGAGAGACGGTGCAGTTCGTCGATCGCTCGAGCTCGACGGTCGTCTCTCACTCGTGGGGCTTCGGTGATGGCTCGGTGTCGGATCAGCGCAGCCCGACGCACGTGTACACGACGGCGGGAGACTTCACCGTCACGCTGACGGTCGAGGACAGTGCCGGAGACACGTCTTCGCGAACGAGCTCCATCCGCGTCGAGTCGATCGATCCGCAGATCGCGGTGGCGCCGACGAGTCCCGTCGCAGGAGAGCCCGTGACGCTCACAGCTTCGCTCGGTGGCAACGTCGTGCCCGGCAGCGCGACGCTGTTCAGCTGGGACCTCGGCGACGGCAGCCTCGCCGCCGGGCCGAGCGTCTCTCACACCTTCGAATCGGCGGGAGACTACGCCGTCGTGTTGACCGCGCAGGTTGGCGGCAAGTCCGGCACCGCTGCTCGCGTCGTCTCGGTGCTGCCGGCCGTGGGGGATCCGCCGCTGGCCCGCTTCGCCTATCAGCCGAAGCGTCCGCTCGAAGGGGAGTCGGTGGATTTCTTCGACCAGTCGCTCGGTGAAGTCTCTTCCTGGGCCTGGAACTTCGGTGACGGCACCACTTCGGACGACCAGAACCCCAGCCACGCCTTCGCTGCCGCCGGTGCCTACGACGTAACGCTGCAGGTGGCGGGAAGCTCGGGCTCATCGAGCTTCGCCGAACAGGTCGTGGTGCTTGCTCCCGTCACGCTCCAGGCCGACTTTGGCTTCGCTCCGGCTCGACCCGAGGTCGGTGCCGAGATTCGCTTCGTCGACCAGACGTCCGGCTTCCCGACGATCTGGGCTTGGGACTTCGGTGACGGAGCAGAGTCGAGCGAGCAGAACCCGAGACACGTCTACTCGGAGCCGGGATCTTACGAGGTTCGTTTGCGAGTGACCGAGGCCAGCGGCGCGAGCGATGTCGTGCAGGGGATCGTGACCGTCGATCCGCCGCCGGCGCGCGTCGAGTTCGCTCGCTCCGCCGAGGTCGTCGCGGAGGACGAGATCGTCGTTCGCCTGGCTCTCGAGCGCAGCGGTGACCTGCGCAGTGCGATCGACGGCGAGGTCGTCGTGCTGGCCGGTACCGCGGTGGAGGGCGTCGACTACGCGCCGGAGATCTTGCAGTTTGCCTGGCGGCCGTTCGAGACGGCGCCGCAGCAGGTCTCGTTCAGAGTCTTCGACGACGCTGTGGTCGAGCGCTCCGAGTTCGCCGTTCTTCGCATTGCCGTTCAGGCGGGTGCGCAGGCCGGCGAGCGTTCGACCTCCAGGCTCGTCATCGTCGATGACGACCTCGAGGTGTCGCAAGAGATCGATCTTGGTCTCGACGGTCTCAACCCGTCGGTCGCCTCCTTCTCGGGCGACGGGCGCTCTCTGGCCGAAGATCGACAGGTCGTCGTCTTCGAGTCCTCGGACGGCAGCGGCGCGGGGGTCTTCGCGCGCACGTTCGATCGCTCCGGCGACTTCCTCGGTCCGGTGCGTCGCATCGATCGGCCGCGGGGTCGCCTCGGTGAGCCCCGCGAGCCTCAGGTTGCCATCGATCGGCGCGGCTTCGTCAGCGTCGTCTGGCAGGAGCAGGAGGCGGTCGGCAAGGGTGCCGGCAATGCCGTGGGTCGCTTCTTCGGCCAGATCTTCGATACGGCCGGAGTGCCGACGACACCCGAAGACATCGAGATCGTCGATCCGGAGACCGAAGTCACACCGCCATCGATCGACGTCGACAACGGCGGTGAAGTCGTCGTCGTCTGGCGGGAGGGCCCCCGGGTCATCCAGGACGGCATCGATCCCCTGGGCGAGATCCTCGGTCAGTTCTCGACAGTCGCCGACGCTGCCGAGAGCGTTCCGCAGGTCGGTCGCAGTTCGGTGGGCGGCACCATAGTCGTCTGGAAGGCTTCGGCGGGCGCCAAGGGCAACGAGGTCGCGGGACTCTTCGGTCAGCGCCTGACGCCCGCCGGACAGCCCGACGGCGAGCCCTTCCTCGTCGACCCGAATGCGGACGCCTCGAACCCTGCGGTGGCCGTCGACGACGCGGGCGGCGTCGCGGTCGTCTGGGAGCAGCCGGGCCTCGGTGGAACCGACCTCGTGGGACGCATGTTCGATCCGACGAACCAGCCGCTCGGCCCGCCGTTCGTGGTCCCTGCGGAGCCAGAAGGCGAAGAGCAGGCGCCGGGCGTCGATTCCAATTCCGATGGCGACCTCGTCGTCACCTGGGAGGACCCCGAAGACGGCCGTCCCGAGATCGCCGTCTTCGACCGTCGAGGCCGACGTCTCGGCGAGGAGATCGCACTGGGCAGCAAAAGTACCTTCGCCGGCGGCGTCGATGCCACCATCGCAGACGATGACACGGTGCAGGTCGTCTACACCCGCGGTGACGGTCGCCTGGTGAGCCGACTGCTGCGCCCAGCGCTCTCGCGCGACTGCCCGCCCGACCAGGACGCCGTGCTCTGCCTTCGCGAAGGGCGCTTCGATCTGCGCGTGAACTGGCGGGCGCGCAACGGCGACATCGGACCGGGCAGGGCCGAGCGACTCACCGACGACACGGGTTATTTCACCTTCTTCGATCGCGACAACATCGAGGTCGTCGCCAAGGTGCTCGACGGCTGCGCCATCAACGGGCGCTACTGGCTCTTCGCCACTGGACTCACCGACGTGGAGGCGAACCTCGTGGTGACGGACACGGCGACCGGTGCGAGCCGGAACTACTCGAATCCGACGGGCGCTGACTTCGCGCCGATCGTCGACGTCAATGCGTTCGAAGGATGTGAGGGGCCGGTACCCGCGAGTCTCGAAGAGGACGCACTGCCTCGGAGCGTCGCTTCGGTGCGCGGCACCGGCGTCGGTGCGCGCTCGTCCGGCGAGGTCTGCGGCGACGCCGAGACGCTCTGTCTGCGCGGCGGTCGCTACCAGATCACCGCCGAGTGGACTGCCCGAGGCGACTCCGGTGTCGGCACGGCCGTTCAGCTGACGGCGGACACCGGAGCCTTTACCTTCTTCGACGAAGCGAACGTCGAGGTGGTGGTCAAGGCTCTCGACGGCTGCGGCGTCAACGCTTCGAACTGGGTCTTCGCAGGTGGCTTGACGGATGTCGCCGTCGTCTTGACCGTGACCGATACGTTCACTGGCCAGCAGAGGGTGTACCGCAACGATGAAGGCGTGCCGTTTGTGAATGTTGCGGACACTGCCGCATTTTCGGGATGCTCACCCTAGGCGTGGACGAAGCGATATCGTTCAGATGTGAAGCGGGCGACTCAGTCGGTCTTTCGGGGGGGAAGGGGGTTGCCGTCTCTTCTGCTCCTGCTCGTCCTCTTCCCTTCGGACGCGCTCTCCGCGAACTCTCTCGACGTCTTCCGTCGCGCCGTCGAAGCGCTCCAGTCGGGCGCTTGGCGTGAAGCTCAGCTCCTCGCCGAGGGCGCCATCGCCGAGCAGCGGTTCGCACAGCCCGACGTGGTCACGACCGAGGCCCTCGGACCGATTCCCTATACGCCGCATCTCGTCCTGGGCCTGGCTCTCTACGAGCAGGGTGACTGCGAGGCGGCCGAGCGCTCGCTCGAGTTCGCCAGGGCACAGGGTGTCGCAGAGCGGACGGGCTCGACGCTCTGGCCTCGCGGCCTGCGTGCGCTCACCGTCTGTCGATCGTCCGATCTCCAGGCGGCGCGGCAGGCGTTCCGTGATCTCGAAGACTCCGTTCAGCAAACGCTGATCGAGTGGCGGCGCCTGGCAGACGACGACCTTGCCAGCGAGAAGCTCGCCGAGCGCCCCGACCTGATCGACCGCGTGCGCCGAGCTGAAGCAAGGCTCCGAACCGCGCGCGAGACCGCTGAGGACGCGGATTCGGGCACCCGCGAGATCGACGAAAGTCGGCAGATGGTCGAAGGGATCGGAGAGCAGCTCGAGGCCGCCGTCGCCGAGCTCAAGCAGGACATTGGCGTAACTCTGGCTGGACGCGTTGCGCAGACGGCAGCTTCCCTGGATCTGATCGACGCGACGGTCGAGGAGCTGCGAGAGACCTATCCGAGCTCCGTGCGAGCCCTCGAACGGCGGGCTTTCGACGATCTGAGTCGCTCCGTGCGACAGGCCCGTGCCCGACTGGAGAGCGAGGGCGATGCGGCCGCCGCTCTCGCCGATGCGTCGCGCCTGGCAGCGTCCGCGAGAGCCTCGGCAGAGGAGCTGCGACAACGTCTGGCATTGCTCGATCAGAGCCGCGCCTACGACCAGGAGAGGAACGCCTTGAGAGGCCGTCTCCGTCGAGCTGCGAGTCGCCGGCAGCGGCTTGCCGATCCCATCGGCGAAGCAGAGCGGCGTCGTGTGATCACCGTCGATCGACGCCTGCAGCAGATCGAGCAGGATCTCGAGCAGGCGACCGAGATGACGGAGCTGGCACCGGCTCGCGAGCGACTCACCGAGGCCGAGGCGGTCTTGCTGGAGCTCGAGACCGCCGGCGGCGGAGGTGATGTCGAGGAGGCGGCGGCGTCCTATCTGCGCGGCGACTACGCGCGAGCGCTGCAGTTGCTGACGGTGGACGGGCGCTGCAGCACCGACAGTGAGGGTCGCCGGGGGCTGCGCGTCTGCGTCCTGGAGGCGGCGACCTCTCTTGCTCTCCTTCGCTCGGGAGCGACGAGTGATGCGTCGGAGAGTCGGCTGGCGGAACTGCTCGAGCTCATCCGCGGGATCGACCCCGGCTATCGCCCGAGCACGAGCTACTTCTCTCCAGCCTTCCGAGCCCTCTTCGAGACGGCGAAGGCGCGCTAGCGCTCGGGCTCAGGACTCGAGAGTCTGCCCGGCGGAGAAGGGGAAGCCGGGGTCCAGGTCGACGACCCCGCGCTCGGGCTCGGCGAGGGAGACACCGTGCACACACTTCCAGCGATCGTCGCCCCGCGGACCTTGGACGGTGTCGCCGTCGCCGAGAATCGTGCCGTTGTCGAACTGGTAGCAAGCGGTTTCATAGAGAGTACGACTGACTTCCTCGGGGTCGAGGCCTCGGAAATGGCACTGAAGGTCGGCAAGACCGAGCGCGCCGAGGCCCAGGGTGTCCATCAGGTACTCCTGGTCGCCCGCCGCGTCGTCGTACTCGAGGGCGAAGAAGCGCACGTTGACGCCGCCCGGCAGTGGAGTTCCGAAGCCGTCCTCGCGGACCGAGGCGGCGAACTGCTGCGGCTCGAGCAGCTGTTGGCTGGGGATCCACTCGACCGCAACGGGTCGCAGGGCGTCGATCGCGGCGATGGCGATGCGTTGGCAGACCTCGAGGCGGCGTCTGAAGTTGGTGGTGCGGTTGTTGGCGTCGAAGAGGGGCAGCGAACAGGTCGTCGCCGCGGCAGCGGCCCGCGCTTCGGGCCACCACCAGGACTGTTGCAGCGAGGGCTCGAGGGTGCTCGGGCTGCGAAGTACGGGAGGCCCCAAGCGCCACTCGGGCAGCGGCGAGATCTCGTGCTCGAGCGCTTCGACGAGTCGCAGGCTGCCGTCGGCCACGGTCTGCACGTCGACGACTCCCTCGAGGTTGTCCGCGACTGCTTCTTCGAGTTTTTCGGTCTGCGGGGGCTCGGAAAAGAGCAGCTCGATGCGGTAGCTCTCAAGCATCTTGGAAGGTTTCCAGGAAGTTCGTCTCGCTCTCGTCACTGCCGATCAGGATCAGCTGAGATCCCGGCTCGAGCGGTAGCTTCGGATCGGGGTTCACCGAGCGCTGGTCGTCCACTTCGACCGCGACGACCGTCGCCCCCGTCTTCGGACGTACGCGGGCGTCGGCGAGCGATCGCCCGATGAGCGACGAGGGTGCTTTGACGCGGAAGAGGATCAGACCGTCGGCGATCGCCAAGGTCTCGGTTCGATCGAGATGGTCGAAGATCGCCGTCGCGCCCATCGAGGCGTAGGAGAGGACGAAGTCCGCTCCGGCGCGGTGCAGCGTTTCGACGTTGCGGTCGCGCGACGCGCGGCTGAGGATCTGTAGATCCGGTCTGAGCTTGCGGTAGTAGAGAACGAGGAAGACGTTGAGGTCGTCGTCGTGCGTGGTGACTAGAACGCTCGGCGTCTTCAGCAGGCCGGCACGCTCGATCAGCTCCCGGTCCGCGCCGCTGCCCAGAAAGTAACGGTCATCGCCGGCCGGGATGCGATCCGGAGCGATCTCGACGATTCGCCAAGGGGTGCCGACGCGCTCGAGGGCGCGCGAAGCAGCCCGGCCGACGCGGCCGCCGCCGACGATGAGCAGAGGCGCATCGCCGTCCGCCGAGTAGTCCGAGAGCCGCGAGTTGTAGAGGTCGAGCTGACTACGCGTGCCGGCCAGCAGCAGAATCGTGCGTTCGCCCAGAAGCGTTTCGGGCGTCGGCAGCTTGTAGCTGCCTCGCTCCCAGATGCCGACGACCGAGACGCCGGTACGCCTTCGGATTTCGGCCTCCTTGAGCGACAGACCGACCCACGGCGACTGGCTCGCGGTGGCTTCGGCAATCAGCAGGTCGTCGAAGCTGCCAATGACATGACAGATCGAGTGAGCCGAGCAGACGCGGCGCGCGAGGGCGTCGCCGAGGCGATCGGCGAGGTGAATGACCTCGGTGCAGCCGGCGAGCTCGAGAACGTCGATGGAGTCCTCGTGATTCGCCAAACCGACGATCGGGACCTGCTGCTCGATCTCGCGCACGGTGAAGGCGACGTGTGCCGTCTCGGCGTCGGAACCCGTGGCCGCGACGAGCGCGGCTCGGTCGATTCCCGCGCAGCGGAACGTCGAGGGCAGGTCGAGATCACCCACCATGACGTTCCAGCCGTCGTCGTGCGCGGTGAGCGCTTCCGCGACCGTCGGGCGAATCAGCACGTGCGGGATCGAATGCTGATCGAGCCTCTTGCGCAGCGGCAGCGCTGTTGCGTCGACGTGGGTCAACAGGACGTGGTTGCTCAGAGACTCCGGCATCTTGAAAGGAGTGCGCGCGGCCTTCTGTCGCTCGCTCCACGGGATGTAGAAGAGCTCGATGAAGAGAAAGGGCAGCAGAACGAGAAGGAAGACCATGCCGCTCGCGAGCACGACCATCGAGAAGAGGCGCCCGAGATCGCTGCTGAAGGTGATGTCGCCGAAGCCGAGCGTCGACATCACGGTGAAGACCCAATAAAAGGCGGTGATCCAGCTCGTCTCCTGCCCTTCGAGGTGCATGAGCAGCCGGAAGACGGCCATGTAGGCGACCGTCAGAACGAGAAGCAGCGCCACGAACCGACCCAGGATTCGGACGTTGTGCTGCTGGCTGCGGTCGCTGCGCAGCATGGCCAGTGGACTGAAGAGGAACTTCATTGGACTGCGCGAAAGCCTACTCCTGGGAGCGCCTCAAGGCCAGCGAGCCGGGTTTGCGGAACCCACTTCGCTCGTTCGCTTTCGGGCCCGCCGTGAGTGGCATAGTGTGCCGTCATGCGGAGTCTGCTCAAAGGGAGTTCGACGAGAGAGCGGCACCTCGCGGTCGCGGCTGCGTTGGGCGAGGAGACGGTCGAGAAGGGCCTGCTGCTCATCGCTCCGAGTCGTGGAGCTGCAGACGACTTCCTCCTCGAACACTGCCGAGGACGAGGCGCCTTCGGCGTCGAGAAGCGAACTCTCTTTCATCTCGCCCTCGAGCTCGCGGCTCCCGTGCTCGGCGCCGCGGCGCCCGTGAGCGCACTCGGCGTCGAGGCTGTCGCGGCCTTGGTGACCACCGACGCGCTCGAAGCCAAGGCACTCAGCTCTCTGGAGGGCGTTGCTCGCATGCCGGGCTTTGCCCGCGCTCTGCGTTCCTCCCTCGGCGACCTGCGAGCGGCCGGGGTGGCTCCCGAGCAGCTCGAGACCGGAGAACGTACCGAGCTCGGCTACCTGCTGGCAGCCTTCGAGAAAGAGCTCGACGCCTGGGGACTCGCCGACGATTCGCTGGTGTTTCGTGTGGCCGCCGAAGCTCTCGCAAAGGGTGAGCACCGTTGGCTCGGATGGCCCTGCCTGCTCCTCGATCCGGAGCTCTATTCGCACGACGAAGCGGACTTTCTTCGCGCACTGCTGGAGCCGATGGGGTCGGTCACCGTGTGTCTCGGCCGAGGCGATTCGGAGACGGAGCAACGTCTCGTCGACCTGTTCGGTCCGGAGCTCGACCGGATCGACCTCGACGCGGGAGCGGAGGATCCACCGACGACGCTGGCGCGCGCCCAGCGCCGCCTCTTCCGCCCGGATGCCGACGAGGAAGAGGAGCCTCAGCCGGACGAGAGCGTGGTGGTCTTCTCGGCGGCCGCCGAGGGGCAGGAGTGCGTCGAGATCGCCCGTCGCCTGCGCGACCTGGCGCGCGACGGGCTGCGCTTCGATCGACTGGCCGTCGTCGTGCGCGACGCCTCCAACTACATGCCACTCCTCGAAGACGCCCTCCAGCGCGCCGGGATTCCCGCCTACTTCAGCCACGGCACTTCGCGTCCCGATCCGGCCGGCCGGGCGTTTCTCGCTCTGCTCGCCTGTGCGACCGACAACCTTTCGGCGTCGCGCTTCGCGGAGTACCTGAGTCTGGCGCAGGTGCCTCGGGACGAGCGCGGTCGCCCGCCCGAGGAGCCCGAAGTCGTCTGGCAGGCGCCGGAGCAGTTCGCGCTCTTCGGGGTCGATCCCGCACTCGGAGACGGGGTGGTTCGGCAGGAGACCGACGTCGAGCAGGAGGTGCCGCGCACGAGTGTGCCCGTTCCGGCCCGTTGGGAGCGGATCCTCGTCGACGCTGCGGTCGTCGGGGGCAGGGAGCGCTGGCGTCGTCGGCTTGCTGGCCGTCAGGCCGAGCTGAAGCTGCAGGCGCGTCAGATCGGCGACGACGAGCGCCCTCGCCGAACGGCGATCGACTACGAGCTGCAGCAGCTCCAGGCGCTCGAGAGCTTCGCTCTGCCCCTGATCGAACGTCTCGACGATCTCCCCGATTCGGGCACGTGGGGGGAGTGGCTCGGCATCCTGGAGGAGCTCGCAGCGGTGTCGCTCGACCGACCGGAGACCGTCTTGAAGCTGCTCGCCGAGCTGCGACCCATGCGCGATGTCGGACCGGTGCAGCTGCCTCAGGTGCAGCAGGTGCTGACCGAGCGCCTCTCCGTGCTGCGTCGCGAGCCGCCGAAGCGGCGCTACGGCAAGGTTTTCGTCGGCTTGCTGGAAGAGCTCGCCGGGCGGCGTTTCGACACGGTCTTCCTGCCGGGGCTCTCCGAGGGGGTCTTTCCGCGAAGGGCCTTCGAGGATCCCCTTCTTCCGGACTCGGTCCGGCGCGGCTTGAGCTCGGCTCTACGCCTTCAGCGGCACCGCGTGGCGCGCGAGCGCCTCCTGCTGCATCGGGCGGTCGAGTCGGCCGACCGGACGATCGTCGCGTCCTATCCGCGCGTCGATGCTGCACGCGGCCGTGCCAGCGTGCCGTCGTTTTATGCGCTGGACCTGCTGCGTGCCGCGGAGGGCGGTCTGCCCGATCTCGGCACGATCGCGCGGCGCGCGGCTGCGGCCAGCTCGAGCGCTGTCGGCTGGGCGGTGCCACAGCGCTGCGAAGAGGCGATCGACGAAGCGGAGTTCGACCTCGCCCTGCTGCGGCCGTTGCTGCTCGCCGAGAGCGGCGGCAAGGGGCAGGGGCGCTTCCTGCTGCTCAGCAACGAGCACCTGGGTCGGTCTCTACGCTCCCGGGCTCGGCGCTGGCTGCGACGCTTCAGCTCCGCGGACGGCCTCGTCGTCGAACGGGACTCTCCGGCGCTCGAGGTGCTGGCCAAGCACCATCCGCGCGGCCGGAGCTTCTCGCCGACGGCCCTCCAGCACTTTTCGCAGTGCCCGTACCGTTTCTTCCTGCAGGCGGTGCAGCGGCTGCGGCCGAGAGATCAGATCGACCGACTCGAGGAGCTCGACCCGCTGACGCGCGGCTCGCTCTTTCATGAGATCCAGTACGAATTCCTCTCGCGCCTGCGGGACGCGGGCGAGCTGCCCGTCACGGTCGACAATCAGGCCGTCGCTCACGATCTCCTGGACGAGATCTTCGAGGAGCTCGTTCCGCGTTTCGCCGAAGAGCTGGCGCCCGCCATCGATCGCGTCTGGAGCGCCGAGATGGACGGCCTGCGCAACGACCTGCGCGGCTGGCTCAGTCAGGTTGCGCAGAGCGGTGCACGCTGGACGCCCCGTCACTTCGAGCTCGCCTTCGGCCTCGCCAAAGCCGACTCGAAAGACCCCTCGAGCGTCGAGGAGCCGGTCGGCGTCATGGCGGGGATTCAACTGCGCGGCGCGATCGACCTGGTCGAGATCGATCGTGCCGGCTCTCGCCTGCGCGTCACCGATCACAAGACGGGCAAGGCGCCGGCGCTCCAGCGCCTGACGGTGGGGAAGGGTGAGATCCTGCAGCCCGTGCTCTACGCGCTCGCTGCGGAGAGTCTGCTGGGCGACGACGAGCTGAAGGTCGCTTCGGGCCGGCTCTTCTACTGCACGCAGCGCGGCGGCTACGAGGAGCTCACCGTCGATCTCGATCCCGCGAGCCGCAGCGCGGCCGAGAAGGTGCTCGACACCGTCGCCGAGAGTCTCGAGGAAGGTTTCCTGCCGGCGCTGCCGCGCAAAGACGCCTGCAAGTGGTGCGACTATCGCAGCCTCTGCGGTCCCTACGAGGAGCTGCGCGCGTTGAGCAAGGACTGGCGCCAACCCCTTCCGCGACGTCTCGCCGAAGTGCGGAGACTCGACTGATGCACACGTGCTTCGAAAGGTGGCGACGGTGAGCGACGGCGGCAAGACGCTTCGGGGACCGTGGCCGGAGCGCCGCTCGGGATCGCCGAGCGAGCCGGCGAGGAAGCCCGCCAAGGCAGCGCAGTCCGCGCTCGCCTTGTCGTCCGAGACGCTGGTCGACCAGGACGCTCGCGAGCGGGTCCGCTCGTCTCTCGACGAGAGTCTGCTGGTCGAGGCCGCCGCTGGAACCGGCAAGACGACCGAGCTCATTCGACGGCTCGTCGGCGTGCTGGGCACCGGACGAGCTTCGATCGACGAGGTCGTCGCGGTGACGTTCACTCGCAAGGCGGCCGGCGAGCTCAAGTTGCGCTTGCGTCAGGAGCTCGACCGCGCGCGCGGCACGGCGGAAGACGCCGAGACGCGCGGCAACCTCGAGCACGCCGTGGCCCATCTGGAAGAGGCGCGGATCGGTACGATTCACTCGTTCTGCGCCGAGATCCTGCGACGCCACCCGGTCGCTGCCCAGGTCGATCCCTCGTTCGTCGAGCTCTCCGAAGAGGAGGCCCCCGCACTCCATCGAGTGGCTTTCGAGCGCTGGATTCAGCAGCGGCTCGAGTCGCCTTCCGAGGGGTTGCGTCGCGCCCTCGTGCACTTGGCCGTGAACCCGTCGTTCGGTCGCGAGTCAGTGCTCGACAAGCTGCGCATGGCGAGCTGGACGCTGGCCGACTGGCGCGACTTTCCGGCGCCGTGGACGCGTCCGGAGTACGACCGCTCGAAGCTGCTGCATCGGGCGCGCGAGGGCGTGCAGAGACTCGCCGCCTGGGCCCGTGCCAGCGGCAACCGGCAGGATCCTCTGCGGCGCGCTCTCGAGCCGGCCATCACCCTCGACACCTGGCTGAGGCGTCGCGGCTCCTGGGCGCCGCCCGAAGAGCTCGCAGGCGACGAAACGCCGCTGTTCGGTCGATCGCCGGAATTCTCTGACGCCACGGACGCGCAGGACGAGCTCGAAGCGCGCCTGCTCGGACTGGGCTCTGCCCTGAAGCGCGGTTATCCGAAGAAGGGCCGAGGGCGTTACGCCGAGGGCGTCGCGCGCGAGCAGCTGTGGGACGCTCGTGCTCGCCTGCTCGAAGATCTCGAGGAGCTGCAGCGCCTGGCCCAGGCAGATCTCGCGGCGACCGTGAAGGACGAGCTCGACGGCGTGCTCTCCGAGTACGAAGCGCTCAAGCGCGGACGAGGCAGCGTCGATTACGCCGACCTGCTGCTGCGCGCCCGTGATCTGGTGCGCGAGGATGCGCGGGTGCGGGAAGAGCTGCAGCGGAGCTTCAGTCACCTCTTCGTCGACGAGTTTCAGGATACGGATCCGCTGCAGGCGGAGCTGCTGCTGCTGCTCTGCTGCGAGGACCCCCAGTGCGCCGACTGGCGCAAGGCGCGCCCGCGACCGGGCAAGCTGTTCGTGGTCGGAGACCCGAAGCAGTCGATCTACCGTTTCCGCCGAGCCGATCTCGGGCTCTACGCCGACGTCAAAGCGGTCCTTCAGAAGGCCGGCGTCGAGACGATTCACCTGACGACGAGTTTTCGCGCCACCGCGGCGATCCAACGTCTCGTCAACGCTGCGTTCGAGCCGGTCATGGACGGCGACGTCGGGGCCGGCAGTCCGGATTACGTGCCTCTCGATCCCGTGCGCGAGGCTCCGGTCGATCAGCCGTCGGTCGTCGTTCTGCCGGCTCCGAGGCCCTACGGCTACCGCAACATCGCCAAAGCCAAGATCGAGGCGGGGCAGCCGGCGGCGACCGCCGCCTACATCGACTGGATGCTGCGGGAGAGCGGCTGGACGGTCGAAGATCCGGACGAGCGCGGCGTGCGGATCCCGGTCCAGGCAGAGCACGTCTGCCTGCTCTTTCGTCGATTCGTTTCCTGGGGCCAGGAGATCACGCGGCAGTACACGCGCGAGCTCGAGGCCCGCGGCATCGCCCATCTGCTCGTCGGAGCGCGCACCCTGCACGAGCGCGAGGAGGTCGAGACGCTGCGCTCCGTGCTGCAGGCCGTCGAGTGGCCCGACGACGAGCTGGCGCTCTACGCCTCCTTGCGGGGCTCGCTCTTCGCCTTCACCGACGAGGCTCTGCTGCGCTTTCGCGACGCCTGCGGACGCCTGGACGCCTTCCGTCTCCGCCGCCACCGGGAGGCTCTCGAGTCCGCGGGGCTGTTGGCGGGAGAGCTCCTCGACGTTGTGCAGGTGCTCGAACTCGTGCTCAAGCTGCACCGCCGCCGCAACCACCGGCCGATCGTCGAAACCGTGCGCGAGCTGCTGCGCGAGACCCGAGCTCACGCCGGTTTTGCCATGCGGCCCGCTGGCAATCAGGTGCTGGCCAACGTCGAGCGTGTGCTCGACCTGGCGCGCGCCTACGAGCTGCGCGGCGGGCGCTCGTTTCGCGGCTTCGTGGAGCGTCTGGAGGGCGAGTCGGAGAGGCCCCGCTCGAGTCAGCCCGCGGTGGTCGAAGACGGCGCACCGGGAGTGCGCCTGATGACCGTGCACAACGCCAAGGGCCTGGAGTTTCCGGTCGTGCTGCTCGCCGACATGACGGCCAATCTGGCGAGCCGACGTCCGGACCGCACGCTCGATCCCGCCGCCGGTCTGTGCGCTTCACGCATCCTCGGCTGGACGCCTCAGGAGCTCCTCGACCGGGAAGAGGCGGAGCATCGTCGAGACGAGACCGAGGGCTTGCGGGTTGCCTACGTCGCAGCGACGCGTGCACGCGACCTGCTGGTCGTTCCCGCCGTCGGCGATCAGGAACTCGACGGCTGGCTCGGGCCCTTGAACCGTGGCATCTATCCGGTCGGAAACGCGCGTCGCCAGAGCGAGCAGGCGCATGGCTGCCCGGAGATGGGGCACCGCTCGGTGCTCGAGAGGCCGCCGGAGATGGAGGACGGAATCGAGTCTTCGGTGCGGCCGGGTCTGCATCGCTTTGGCGGCAAAGCCCAGTACGACGTCGTCTGGTGGGATCCGTCGCTACTCGACCTCGCCGTCAAACCCCGCTTCGGGCTGCGCCAGCAGGAGATCCTCTCGGAAGACGAAGGCGCGGTCGAGGTCGAGCGCAACCTGACGCGCTATCGCGACTGGCTCGAAGAGCGCGAGCGCGTTCAGCAGGCGGGTGCGCGACCCAGCGTCGACCTGGTGCGTGTGGTCGATCTCGAAGTGTCGCCGCCGAAACCACAGACCGTGCGTTGGGCTTCGACCGAGCGCAACCTGGAGCGTCCGTCGGGCCTGCGTTTCGGCAGCTTGGTGCACGTTCTGCTGCAGCACGCCGATGGGTCGAGCGACCTCGGCCTGCTGGCGCGCCAACACGGCCGACTGCTGGAGTCGAGCATCGAGGAGATCGATGCAGCCGTTGCGGCGGTCGAAGCGGCCCGGCGGCACGAGCTCGTTGCTGACGCCGAGAGCTCCGCTCGCGTCTGTCGGGAGATGCCTTTCACACTGCCCCTGGGAGGGGAAGACGAGTCGTCGCCGCGGGTACTCGAAGGAACGATCGACCTCGCTTATCTCGACTCAGACGGAGACAACTGGGTCGTCGTCGACTTCAAGACCGACCACGAGGTGCCCGAGCGTGAGGCGTACGAGCGGCAGGTGGCCTGGTACTGCCACGCGCTCGAGCAACTGACCGGGCGTAGCGCCACGGGTACGCTGCTTCTCGTTTGATCTTCGGGGTGGTCTGATCCTCGAGGGTGGACCGAAAGGCCCCTTCTCAGGCCCCTAGCTTTTCGGCAAAGGCGCGAATCCGGGCAGCGTTCGCTCCCAGGTCGCTCTGTCCGACGCGCGACGTCGAGCGGAGATCGACGGTGGTGCCGCCGGTCGCCGGGTTGGCGCGCAGTCGCACGACGATGTCGTCGACGAAGCGAAAGCTGCGGCTCGTGAAGGTCGCTTCGAGGCGTCCGTCCGATGTCTCGGTGGGAGCGGCCTCGTCGACGATCTCCCAGCCCAGCTCCTCAGCCGCGGCGCGTGCTGCGCCGAGCGCCTCCGAGGGCGGCTGAGACAGTTCGATCGGTGCCAGGTCGGCGTAGGCGGCGCGCTGCTGTGCGGCGCTGTCGGCCGGACCGTGGGGGTACGTCAGGTCGCGTTCGGCGTTGTCGGGCACGGTCGCTGCGAAGACAAAAGACGGCGGGTCGTCAGGCGACGTCGTGACGTCGTGAATCGGCGGCACGGAGTCGGGACGCACGATCATCAGAAAGCCGATCATCAAGAGGCCGAGCACGACGCCCATTCCAGCGCGTCCAGCGCCGGCGCGCCCGCTGTCGCCGCGCGTGCGCAGCAGGCCGATGATCCCGAGCACGATGCCGAAGAGCGAGCCTCCGAGGATACCGAGCGCAAAGAGGCCGAAGCCCGCGAGCGGCGGCAGGACGCCGGCGGACGCAAGACCGACTCCGACGAGAGCGAGCGTGATTCCGAGGGCGGCGACAACGGGGGAGGCGTAGGCGGTCCAGGACTTCAAGGCGTTACCTCGGTGAGCTTTCGTTGGCGGGGGCGACCGTGCCGGAAGGGCGCTGATCTAGGATGCGGCGGATGTCTTTTCATACCACGTTTGGCCGTCGAAGCCCGCGAGCCGACCGAGCCTTGAGGAGCCGGGAGGCGTGGGCTTGAGCGAGCCTTGGCTCTACGTCGCCCTGGCGGTCTGCGGCGTCGTTGCCGGCGTGCTGAACGTCATCGCCGGAGGCGGCTCCTTCCTGACGCTGCCGCTGATGATCTTCCTGGGACTCAGTCCCAGTGAAGCCAACGGTACGAATCGCGTCGGCATCCTGTCGCAGAACGTCGCGGCCTCGTATGGCTTTCACCGGCACGGCCTCTTCGATCGACGGGCGATGCTCTGGTCGGCCCTGCCGGCGACCGTGGGCGCCGTCTTCGGCACCTGGCTGGCGCTCGTCATTCCCGAGACGGCGTTTCAGAAAATCCTCGCGGCTCTGATGATCGTCGTCACGCTGTGGAGCCTGAAGCCCTCGAAGCCGGCATCGTCGAAGGGTGAGGCGGAGGAAGTCGGCGACGCGGCGTCCGTCCGGATCCCCGGACTCGTCGTCGGTTTCTTCGTCGTCGGTCTGTACGGGGGCTTCGTGCAGGCCGGCGTCGGCTTCCTGGTCTTGGCGGCGACGTCGCTGGCGGGCCTGGATCTGGTGCGCGGCAACGCCGTCAAGGTCGTAGCGATCCTTTGCTTCAGCGTGATGGCACTCGGAATCTTCGCCTGGCAGGGGAGGGTCGTCTGGGCGTGGGGCCTCGCGCTTGCCGTGGGAACGACGATGGGCGGTCTTCTCGGCGTGCGCCTGACGGTCCTCAAGGGGCACCGCTGGGTGCGCGGCGTGGTCACCGTCGCCGTGATCGTCTTTGCCCTTCGGCTGCTCTGGCAGGTGCGTTGATCGTGTACCTCTGCGGCGATCTTGAACCGGGCAGCCTGGAGACGCTACTGGCGGGCTACGGCGTGAGCGTCGCGTGGGTTGCCGATGGCGAAGACATTCCGGGAAGCCACTGGGACGCTCCGGAAGCGGGCATGATCCGTGGCTGCCTCTACGTTCGTTCGGATACGCCGGTTCACTCGGCGCTGCACGAGGGCGGACACCTCGTCTGCATGGGCGCAGAGCGCCGCGAGTGTGTGCACACGGATGCCGGCGGCGACGATCTGGAGGAGTCTGCGGTCTGCTATCTCCAGATTCTGCTGGCCGGCCAGCTCGAGATCGGATGCGCCCGCCTGATGCGAGACATGGACGACTGGGGCTACTCCTTTCGGCTCGGCAGCACGCGCCGCTGGTTCGAGGAAGACGCGGAGGATGCGCGTCTCTGGCTCGAGCAGCACAGCCTCGTGCGCAGTGGGCGGCTCGCGCCACCTCCTCGTCCCATAGACTGAGGTGCATCGAGCAGAGGGAGTCCGAGGGCTCTACGACGGCGGCTCAGAAACCTGACGAGACGCTGGCCCGTAGTGCTGATTCGGTGGCGGGAGCAACGGCAACCGCCGCAGGGTGAAGGAGACGAGCGTGCAGTTGGATCTCAGTGAAAAGCAGCGACAGGCGGTGCGCGCCGCGGTGACGATCGTCTCGGGCTTCATCATCCTCCTCGCCGCGGCGGCGATCCTTTGGATGATCGGCGCTTTCTTCGCTCGCTTCTCGAGCGTCTTTCTGCCGGTGGCCGTAGCGGCGGTGCTGGCTCTCGTCTTCCGCCCGATGTACGAGTTTCTCCACGAGCGCATGCGTCTACCTGCGGTCCTCAGTCTCGTCGGTGTCTTCCTCGCTCTCCTGCTCCCGATCGCAGGCTTCAGCTGGTTTTTCGGCGCCCTCGCCGTCGAGCAGATCGACGGCCTGATCAAGGCGACACCCGAAACCTGGCGTTGGGCCGTCGGCCTGGTTCAGGAGCGCTGGCCGGCCGTCGTCGACTGGTTCGAGAACTCGGCCTTTGGGCAGCAGGTCCGCAGCGCGGTCGAAGGGCAGCAGGGGACCCTGGTCACCGGACTGCAGACGGGACTCGACGCGGCGCTGCACGGACTCGGCCGCGTGGCTCGTGGAATCGGCGCCGTCCTGACCTGGGCCGTGCTCCCGGTCTACTTCGCCTTCTTCCTGATGGCGGAGCCGGGACGTCAGATCGATCTCGATCACGTGCTCCCCTTCCTCAAGAAGGAGACGCGCGAGAACGTCGTCTACCTCGGCACCGAGTTCATCAACATCATGGTCGCCTTCTTCCGCGGCCAGCTGATCATCGCCTTTCTTCAGGGCGTCCTCTACGCCATCGGCTTCTCGCTGGTCGGGCTCAAGTACGGTCTCGTGCTCGGCTTGGCGCTCGGCTTCCTCAACATCATTCCCTACCTGGGCAGCATCGTCGGGCTCGGCGTCGCGATTCCCCTGGGCTTTTTTCAGAACGGCGGCGGACTCTGGATGATCGCCGCCGTGCTGATCGTCTTCACCATTGTGCAGATGATCGAGGGCTACGTGCTCACGCCGAAGGTCATGGGCGACCGCACCGGACTGCACCCGATGGCCATCATCATCGCGGTCTTCTTCTGGGGCTCGGCCCTGTCGGGGCTCGCGGGGATGATCCTCGCCATCCCGCTGACCGCGTTCCTCGTCGTCTTCTGGAGGCTTGCCAAGGAGAAGTACATCGATGAGCTCGTCTAGCCCGCGGCCGACCGCCGGCTACTCGAAGACGCCGCTGGTCAAGAAGCTCGGACTCAAGCCGGGCATGCAGGCCGCGTTCATCGACGCTCCGGACCACTACGACGATCTGCTCGGACCTCTGCCGGACGAAGTGGAGGTGCGCACCGACCTTCGGGCTCGTCGCGACTTCATCCACGTCTTCGCGCGGCGCGAGTCCAACCTCGCCAAGCGCCTCGCTGCGGTCCGTCGCTCTCTGCGGCCGGATGGGCTCGTCTGGCTTTCCTGGCCCAAGAAGACGTCCTCGCTCGCGACCGATCTGGACGGCGGTGCGATCCGTCGCCTGGGGCAGGAGGCGGGGCTCGTCGACACCAAGGTCTGCGCGGTCGACCAGGACTGGTCAGGCCACAAGTTCGTCGTCCGGCTGGCGGATCGCTGACGCGCGAACTCCTTTCGCTGCCGCCGCGGAATGGCCACTCCGCGCTGGTCGTTCTCAAGAGCGAGTCCCGGTAGCTTTCCCCCTGGAGTACTACAATGAGCTCGATGCCCTCACCCGTATCCCGCTTCCCGCTGACGTTCCTGTCGAGGCTGCGTTTCCCCCAGCTGTTCGGCATCCTCGCGGCGCTGCTCTTTCTCGACCTGATGACCCCGGATCCTCTGCCGTGGCTCGACGAGGCCTTCCTCTTCGTCGTGACGCTGATGGTGGGAGCGCTGCGTCGACCCGAGGAAGAAGGGGAGCCGGTGGATGTCGGCAAGCCGCCAGAGAAGAACGTCACCCCGCCCGCGCCCCCGCCGGCTCGCTGATCTTGCGTCGCCTTCTGCGCAGCGCGCTCCTCGGAGCGACCTTGCTCCTTGTCGCAGGCCAAATTCTGCTCGCCCAGGAGACCTGGGAAGGGGAGGAGGGCATGACCGTCGTCGTGACCGACGAGCGGGGGCAGCCGGTCCCTGGTGTCTTGATCGTTCTGCTGTACGGCGACGAAGGCGTACGAGGCCCTTCCCTGACCACCGGCGACGACGGCGTCGCGGAGGTGGAGAACCTCGCCGCCGGCGAGTGGCAGGTCGACCTGAGGCGCGAGAGCTTCATGCTGCTGACGTCGTATCTGAAGATCGACGCCGGCAAGGAGCCGGAGGTCGCCTTCAGTTCGCGCCAGAGAACCGGGGCCTACTGGGCGCCGCTGAATGCCGTGTATCTGCCGCTCGGTGCGGACCTCGATGCGGGCGTCGCGGCTGGAACGAAGTCGCTCAAGCGCGCCCAGCGGGATCAAGCGCGCGAGGAGAAGCGGCTCGCCAAAGCGGCGCAGCGCGAGGAGCGACGGTTTCGCCGCGGGCGGAGCGCTCGCGTCGTCGATCCGGTCGTGCCGCGGCGCACGAGCAGCGACCGCGTCGCCGCCGCTCCTGCGCCCGCAACGGGTCCGGCCCTGAGTCGCAACCCCAATCTGCTGTCCTTCGGCGCCTGCCGCGAGTGCCGCGAAGGCGAATGGTCGGTGACGACGTCGGTCCGTGCCCCCGCCGGCGAGGGCGGTACCTGCAGCGCGCCGGATTGGAACTCCTTCGCCGACCGTCTGGTGGCGCCTTGGGAAGGAACGCGTCGCCAGTTCGCTGGGGGACTGCTCGAAGAAGGGGACTTCGGCGCCCTGCCTCTGCTGGAGTCCGAAGCCGTCGACGCGCTCGAGGAGAGCTATCCCTGGCTCGGAAGAGAGTCCTCCTGCTCGGCCATCGCGGTGTTGCTGCCGGCGGGATCTCGCTACGTCGGCTTTCGCTACCAGGCCGGCGAGCGGGCGACGGTCGCCGACTGTCTGCTCGGCGAAGACTGCCAGATCGGGCAGGCTCGGTTCGTCGCGGAGCCCCAAGTGATTTCACGAGACGGGTTCATTCTCGTCGGCAGCGCGTTCGAGAACCAGTCGCCGGAGCGCGCACGCGTCGGTCGGCTGACGGTCTACTTCGCGCCGCCGGCCGGCTGGCTGCCTCCCAACTGACGCTTGCGCGTCCTGGCCTGCGAGCCCTTCTACGGGGGCAGCCATCGCCAGTTCCTCGACGGTTGGAGCGAACGGAGTGAGCACGACTGGCACCTGCTGACGCTGCCGGCGCGCTGGTGGAAGTGGCGTCTACGCCATGCGGCGCTCGATTTTGCGGACCGTGCGCGCGAGCTCGAGGCGGCGGGGCAGCATTTCGACGTCGTCTTGTCCACGAGCATGGTCAACGTCGCCGAACTGCGCGGTCTGCTGCCGCCCGCGCTGGCGCAGCTCCCGCACGTCCAGTACCTGCACGAAAACCAGCTGACCTACCCGACGTCGAACGCCGCCGCAGAACGAGACCTGCACCTGGCGATGGTTCAGGTGACCAGCGCTCTCGCGAGCGACTCTCTCTGGTTCAATTCGGAGTTTCACCGCCGCGACTTCCTCGAGGCGTTGCCGCGCTTTCTTCGCTCGATGCCCGAGCGGCTCAGCTTCGATCCGGTGGCGCGGCTCGCCGAGCGATCGCGCGCCGAGTGGCCTGGCGTCGAAGAAGCGCGGCTTCGGGAGCCGGTGGATCGGGCGGGGCCGCTGAGAATCGGTTGGGTGGCGCGCTGGGAGCACGACAAGAATCCGAAGGCGTTTTTCTCCGCGCTGTCGAAGCTCGCGGCACGCCGGGATTTCCGCGTCAGCGTTCTCGGAGAGCGCTTTCGCCGAGCGCCGAAGTGTTTCGAGGAGTACCGGAGATCTCATCCCGAGACGATCGACCACTGGGGTTTCGTCGAGAATCGTGACGACTATCTTGCCGCGCTCGGCGGCCTCGACGTCGTCGTCTCGACGGCCCACCACGAGTTCTTCGGCCTGGCGGTGGTCGAGGCGATGCGGGCGGGCGCTCTGCCACTTCTGCCCGAGCGCCTTTCCTACCCGGAGCTGCTGGAAGGCGTGCGGCCGGACGGCGTCTGGGGGCTCTACGACGGCTCGGAGGCTGAGCTGGTCTCGCGACTCGGGGCGCTCTGCGACGCCAAGCGAGACGGCGCGCTCGAGCGGGGCGTCGCCCGCCAGGCGATGCGGCGCTTCGGATGGAGTCGGCGGGTGGTCGCTCTCGACGAGGCGCTGCGGCAGGTCGTCGCCTCGGGACCTTTCCCCGTCGTCGGCCGCCGCTCTTGATCCGCCCTCTCGAGACTCAGGCTTTGCCGAGCACGTGCCGCAGCGCCGCGAGAGTGTCGGCAAAGCGGAAGGAAAAGCCGCTCTCTTCGAGCGCCCGCGGCACGGCCTGCTGGCCCGACAGCAGCATCTCGTCCGCCATCTCACCGAGCGCCAGCCGCAGAGCGAACGCGGGAGCCGGCAAGAGGGCGGGGCGCCCGAGGGCCCGGCCGAGCGAGCGGGCAAAGCTGGACGACGTGTCGCGCGGCGGTGCGACGACGTTGAAGGGGCCTTCGAGGTCGGCGTGCTCGAGCAGCCAGCGGATCGCCGCGACGCAGTCGTCGAGCGCGATCCAGGGGAAAGCCTGCTCGCCGCTGCCCATCGGTCCGCCGAGTCCGAGGCGGGCGGGAGTCAGCATCTTCGGCAGCGCGCCGGAGTCCTTGTCGAGGACGACGCCGAAGCGCAGGTGCACGACGCGCTTCGCGGGGTTCCCTTCCCGAGCTGCTCGCTCCCATTCGACACACAGGTCGGCGAGGAAGCCGCGACCGGCTTCGGAGGTCTCGTCGACGAGTTCCTCGCCGCGGTCGCCGTAGAAGCCGACGCCCGAGGCGCAGAGAAAGCTCTGCGGCGGCGCGTCGAGCTCCTGCAGCGAGCGCACCAGAGCGGCCGTCGCGTCGACCCGGCTCGAACGGAAGCGCTCCTTGCGCGCGTCCGTCCAGCGGCCGGAAGCGAGACTCTCGCCCGCCAGATGCACGATCGCGTCGAGCCCCTCCGCCTGGGCCGGCTCGGGCAGGCCTTCGAGCGGCTGCCAGGCGATCTCGCCTGCGCCCGCCTCGCGCCGCACGAGTCGGAGCACTTCGTACCCGTTCTGCTCGAGCTCCTCACAGAGAGCCGAGCCGACGAGCCCCGAGGCACCGCTCACCGCGACGCGCGGTGAGCGGTGAGCGTCAGTTGGCGTCGCAGGTGTCAAAGGCGTTGGTGTCCTGGATCGGCTGGAAGGGTGTGCCGAGCGGATTCGAATAACGCTTGACGAGGCCGGTGACCGTATCGACGACCTTGAGCTCGACGCCGACGTCGGTCAGACCGCCGGCGAAGACCCAGAAACGGTCGAAGCCGTTGCAGGCGTCGAGGATCTTCACCACGGCCTCGATGTTGTCGGGATCGAAGAAGGTGAAGAAGCCGGTGTCCGGTGTCAGCTCGACAGCGTCTCCGTTGCCGCTGTCTCCCTGGCGCGTCTGCCAGGTCATCTCGATGCGGAAGCGATCGCCCTGAAGGCAGATCTGGTTCGGCCCCGGAGTGCAGACGCTCGGATCCTCGAACTCCGGCTCGGGCTCTTCCGGGTCTTCCGGGTCTTCCGGGTCCTCTGGATCCTCCGGGTCTTCGGGATCGGGCGGATCAGTCGGGTCGCTGCCTCCGGTGGGATTTGCGGCTTCGCTGCGGATCGCCTGCTGGATGCTGGCGCCGTTGGTCTGACTCACCATGACGACCGGAATTCGAATGCCCGCATCGTCGCCGCCGAGCGTGATGAGACCTGGCGCGTTGTTGACGACGACCAGAGCGACGGCTCCGGCGTCCTGAGCGAAGTTGGCCTTGTCGACGAAGAGGCATTCACCGCGGTCGGCAACGGCGATCTTGCCGGTCAGCTCGGTGGCGTTGATCAGACGGCCGCAACCGAGAGAGCCCTGGCTCAGGCTGGCTCCGTCATCGACGATCGCGAGATCTGCGGAGAGGTCGACCGTCTGGATGTCGGTGCCGAAGGCCGCGGTGCTCACCGGGTAGAGCCCGGCGACGCTGCTCGGCCGGTCGATGCGAAGAACCGGACTGGCGTCGAGGACGCGAGGAGCTCGTCGGGTGACGTTGCGTCCGTCCCAGACGATGCTCCCGGTGCGCTCGCGCGCTGCGCGCACCTCGGCGGCGGACATCTGGGCGAAGGACCGGTTCACCGAGGTGTCGCGCGTGAAGCGCGAGTAGACGTCGGCGCGCCCTTGAAACCGACTGCCGTCGGCGGCGAGGAAGTTGGCGAACCCGAGCCCGTGGGCGATCTCGTGCAGTGCGACGACGACGAAGGAGACGGTTCCCGCGGGCGAGGTGCCGTTGAGGCTGTAGTCGTAGGACGAGCCGTTGCCGAGGCAGTCTTCGTCGATGCGTGAGTTGAAGTTGGTGAACAGATCGCCGTCTTCCCTGTTCTGCATCGTGCGAGAGAGATCTTCGCCGGCGAGCGCCTCGGCGAGCGCTCCGGGGAGGAGATCGTTGGGAAAGGCCGTACCCGCGACGGTGAAGGCGAAGTTGGTGCTTGCCTGAGCGAGCGTTGCGCCTTCCTCCGTATCGCAGAAGAGGTCGTCGAAGTTGGCGTCCACCTCGATCGGGATGGGACTCGAGAGCACGCCTTCCCAGATGTCGGCGGCGCGCCGCATCGCTGCGCGGCGCGCGTTCCCGAGGCTCGGATCGTTGAAACCCTCTCCGTCGCCGTCGCGAAAGTTGATCGTGATCGTGGCACCGCCGTTCGTCGTCCAGCCCATGTCCTGCAGCTGCTGAATCGTCAGGTCGAGCGAGCCGATCGGAATGTCGGAGTTGATGTTCGGCTCCATTAGAAGATTCGGAGAGGCCGAGCGATCGAAGTGACTGATGGAGGAGCCGCCTTCGAAGGGGCTCGGCGCGAAGAGAAGCACGCGGCCCGACCCGTCCGTACCGGCGGGCAGGTTTGCATCGACCGCCAAACCGCCCTCCACCTGGCCCGCAACGGGGAGCGCGAGCGCGAAGAGCAGGGCCGTGAGAGCCAGAGCATCGAGACGGCTCACCGTCGGCGCTCTCATTGCACGGCCACCGGGAGTGAGCCCTGCCGTGGTGCCGGGGAAATCGTGTCGGGGTCGGGGGCAGGGCAGGTGACTCGAATCGGTGCACCTCTCACCTTCATCGAGTGAACGAAGAGGTCGCCGACGAAGATGCCGATGCCGACCCCGGGAATCTCGACGACCTCGCGTTCGATGCTGCCCGTAGGCGGTCGTGACTGCGACTCGATGACGCGCAGTCCGCGAGGGCGCGGAGGCGGATTCGACGTCAACGCACCGGTGACGGGGTCGACGTAAACGCGCAACCCCTCCGCCGTGCGCCGGAGCGTGGCGGGCGGGCATTCGACCGCTCGGGTCTCAGGCGCTGCGCTCTCCTGGGTCCCTTCCTCCTTTGCGCCCTCGTCGGTTGCCCCTTCGTCAGCTGCACGGCCTTCGACGGTCTTTGCGGCTTCGGTCGAGTTCGCGGCCGCCGTCTCTTCCAGATGTGGCTTCTTCTCTTCGGCCGCCAGGACCGCGGAGAGGAGCAGGGAGCAGGAAAGCGTGAGGATCCACGCGAGGCGAGTCGGTGGCGAAGGTACTCGGGGCATCGGATCTCCTCGGTGCTACGGGGAGCAAAACAGTTCGAGGGCTCGGCAGGCTGAGCGGAGGTCTTGCTCGGCCGTCGGTGGGGAGAGTCTAACGCCGAGGCTCGGGGCCCGGTGAGTGACGTCTTCGGTCACTGAAACGTCACGATGGTGCGGCGAATTTCGCGTGTTGGCCCGTATCTCGCATTAGAATGTCCCCGAGTCGTTAGCTCACCCACCTGAAAATTCGCTTTAGTAGCTTCGCCGGGGCCTTCGCGCTCCGGAGGAGACGGATCCGAGACCATTGGCTCCAACGCGTTGAATCGTTGAATTCAATCTGTTGAAAAGCCCGTGCCACCTCGGTCGGAAACGACACGAATCGCCTCGTGGATGGGCTGAATTCCTTGGAAACTTCTTAGAGGAGACAGCGCGTTGAAGAAGAACTTCATCGTAGTGTTTGCGTTGGCTCTGCTCGCGATGCCGGTGGCCGCTGATGGCCCCGAGACCGGCGTCATCGCGGGGCAGGTCACCGATGCGCAGGGCGGCCCACTCCCCGGCGTCACAGTCACCGCCACCGGTGACCGTGGAACCAAGACCGCCATCACCGACACGCAGGGCGCCTACAGGTTCGCACTGCTGATCCCCGGTGATTACAAAGTCCGCGCCGATCTCGACGGCTTCACCGCCGCCGAGGCCGCTGCCAGCGTCAGCGCCGGTCAGAAGGCCGACGTCAACCTGACCCTCAGCATGGGCGTCTCCGACACGATCACGGTCACTTCCGAAGCGCCCATGGTCGACAAGTTCAACGTCACCGCGGGCTCCACCGTGACCTCTGAGGTCGGCCAGGAGGTCGCCGGTTCGACGCGCACCTACTACGGCGTGATCAACACGCTTCCCGGTGTGACGAGCGACTCCCAGAATCAGGACATCCAGCAAACGCGCCCCTCGGTCAACGGCGCCAGCTGGGCCGACAACAACGTCTTCATCGACGGCGTCGACACCTCGTTCGCCCGCTTCGGCGGCAGCCGCGTCTTTCTGCCGACGACCGCCGTCACCGAGGTGACCATGGAGTCCGGCGGTTCTTCCGCCGAGTACGGCCGCTCCGCCGGCTCGACGACCAACGTCGTCGTCAAGTCGGGCACCAACACCTTCCATGGCGACTTCCTCGTGCAGCGCCAGGAGGTCGAGTGGGGCTCCGACTTCGACAGCCACGTCGAGCTCACCCAGCGTGAGGACTTCCCGCGTCCCGCCAACTTCTTCGAGCGCTCCTCGTTCGAGGAAGAGAACACCAGCACCGGCTTCGAGGCTTCCCTCGGCGGCCCGCTGGCGCGTGACAAGGCCTGGTTCTTCCTCGGCTGGTCGGACTTCGACACCAACGACCTCGACAAGGCGCTCAACGCCGACCCCGTCGACGTGTCGCTGAAGAACGAGGCGTACATCGGCAAGTTCAACTTCCAGCCGTCGCAGTCGCACTCGATTGCGGCCTCCTACATCGACACGCCGGCCTTCCGGAACTACTTCAATCCCGAGTCGAACGACTACTGGACGCCGACGCCGCACATCATCGACGGCACGCTCGCCACCCTGAGCTGGAACTACTCGATCTCGAGCAACTTCTTCCTGGAGACCAAGGTCGCCACGCAGGAGTCCACCGAGAACAAGTTCCTCGCCTGCGGCAGCCAGATCATCGACGACTGCTTGACCCTCAAGCAGCAGGACCGCGGTCCGGACGGTGAAGGTCCGCTGCGCTTCCCGGCGAACGAAGCCGCCGGCCCTCACTGGCCCGGCAACAACTACCGCGTCTACATCGACGTAAACAACGACAGCGCCTGGAACAACGGTTGGATCCTCGACAACGGCTTCGGCATCAACGAGTTTCCGCGCGACCAGGCCAACTTCAGCCTGACGCAGTTTGCCGGTGCGAACCACGAGTTCAAGTACGGCGTCGACTGGCAGGAAGTCGCCTGGGAATCGGATGTCGGACGTCCGGGTCTCTACAGCGGTTTCGACTTCGACCCGCTGAACCCGTTCGGCTTCGCCAACGCCGGTACCGGCGCTCTCGAGTCCTGTGGACTCCTGCGTGCCACCAACGCCGACATCGCGGCCGCCTTCGGCGCGGGCAACACCTGCCTGTTCCGCGATTACAACGCTCCCTTCCTTCAGGCGCAGCGGGGTAGCGGCGACAGCCTCAACGAGGACCTCGGTATTTACCTGCGCGATCGCTTCACGGTCGGCGACCACTGGACCTTCAACCTGGGTCTGCGCGTCGACGACTCGAGCGGTGAGAACGACATCGGACGCACCGTCTTCGATGCGACGAACGTCTCTCCCCGCATCGCGATCACCTACGACATCTCGGGCGACGGCAAGACCCTGCTCAGCCTGAATACAGGTCGCTACTACGCCCAGCTCAACCAGCAGTGGACCAACGAGCATCTGCAGGATCAGTGGGGCGGTTATGCCGAGTACGACGACTTCCTCTTCTGTGACGCGATCGACGTCGCCTTCGGCGCCTGCTCTGAGGTCGGTTACAACTTCTTCTTCCGCCGCATTCAGCCGGGCCGGATGTGGGACTTGGTCGACGAGGGCGTCTGGGACTCGGACATCGATCCGTACTACAAGGACGAGGTCATCCTGGGCTTCGAGCGTCAGCTGAGCTCCAACTGGGCTGTGGACGTCAAGGGCATCTACTGGGAGCTGGGCGACATGATCGGCGCCACCATCCAGGTGAGCCCGGACGGCGACCAGTTCCGCATGACCGCGAACTACAAGGACTACGTGCCGATCCTTCGTGCCATGGATGACGTTCGCGTCTCCCGCGGCGAAGAGTCGCTCTTCCAAGACGGACAGCTCGAGAACTTCCGCGAGGGCAGCAAGGAGTACACCGCACTGCAGGTGCAGCTGAACCGTCGGTTCGCCAACGGCTGGGCGCTCTACAACAACGTCACGTGGTCCGAGCTCGAGACGACGGGTGCCGGCGCGTGGTGGAACAACACCAACGACAGCTACGGCGAGAACCTGCATCAGGTGCTGACGCAGGACAACCTCGATCTCTGCAACGCCAACCAGTTCGATCGAACGATTCCGGTCGACTGCAACGTGCTGCAGCCGTTCGTCGGGACCTCGGTGTCGACGATCAACCGTCTGGGCAGTGATGGACTCATCGATCGCCCGATCATCTTCAACTCGTTCGGTTTCAAGACCTGGACGTTTGGTCGTCAGAACCTCACGGCCGGCGGGCACTTCACCTTCCAGAGCGGCACGGCCTGGGGCCGTTCTGAAGGCGTGGGCACGGTATCTATCGATGGCAACACTGCGCAGTCGGCGAGCGTCAACTTGCAGCTGGAGCCGCTGGGTGAGCGTCGTCTCGACGACACGTTCAACGTGAACCTGAACCTGGCCTGGGGCTTCCCGATCTTCGGGCAGACGACGGGTCAGTTCCGCGTCGAGGTGCTGAACGCCACGAACCAGCAGGAGCAGACCTTCGTCACCGGGCGTGGCGAGGCCCGCGCCGTGCGACGTGACTTCCAGCGTCCCCGTCAGGCGCGCGTCAACTTCGCAATTCGCTTCTAAGGGAGCTCACAGCGAAGCGGGAGAGGGGAGCCTTCGGGCTCCCCTTTTTCTTTGTGCGGAGGCTTCACCGGGCGTCGTGGGGCCGCTCTACTCAGGCCGCGAAGCGAGAAGCTGCAGAGCGCGCTCGTTGCCGGGATCGATCTCGAGCAGCCTCTCGAGCGCCGCGCGTGCCTCGTCGATGCGACCTTGTGAAGCGAACGACATGGCCAGCATGAGGCGCGTGTCGGTGCGCTCGGGCGCAGCTTCGACGGCGCGGGCCAGGACCGACTCCGCCTCAGCGAAACGCTCCGTGCGGCCGAGAAGCACTCCGAGGTTGAAGAGCGCGTCGGCGTGCTGGGAGTCGACGGCCAGGATCTCGCGGTAGAGCTTCTCGGCACCCGCAACGTCGCCGCGTTCGAGGAGAGCGCCTCCGCGACGCAGGAGGCTCTCGAGGTCTGCGCGGTAGGCGTAGAGAGCCTCGACGAGTGCATCCTTCGGCTTCACTTCTTCGAGATCTGCAACGCGCGCCAGCACGCCCTTCGCCTCGGACTCCCGACCCAGCCGCTGCAGCGTCGTTCCGAGAAGGTAGGCGGCCACTCGGTCGCGGGGCTCTCGCTTCGAAGCCCTCTGCAGATGTCGGAGTGCAGCCTCCAGCTCGCCCACCTGGAGCTCGACGCGAGCGAGACCGAGAGCCGATCGGGCGGGCAGAGCGCCCCTGAGCTCCTCGAAGACGCGGCGAGCCCTCTCGAGCTCGCCAGCGGCGAGCTGCGCTCGTGCCAAGCGATCGAGCACAATCGGCCGCTGGTCACCAAGTTCCCGCGCTCTCTCGAACGCGCGGATTGCAATCGTGAGCTCGCCGCGTTCGGCGGCGAGGAGTCCGACGTAGTAGTGCCACTCGCTCGCGCCCGGGTCCAGCTCCGAGGCCCGAGCGTAGGCCAGCCGCGCCCGCTCGATGAAGTTGTGGGCGTGGTACGTGCGGCCCAATGCGCCGAAACGAGGTCCGGTCGGCTCGCGCGAAGCGGCGGCCAGCGCGCGGCGGAGCCGGTCGGCGAGGCGTGGATCGAGGGTCTCGATCTCCGTCTCGGTCATCGACCACGAGGTGCTGCCTGCGACCGGGTTCGCAGCGGCTGGCCGCTCGGTCCTCTGCATCTTCGCGCCCGGCGCCCCAGGTTCGCAGCCGAGCGGGACAACAGCCAGAAGCAGGCTGCTCACCGCGCGGGTACCTGTCAGGCCGCGGTTGTCGCGCTGGACGCGCGGCGCGGTGCCGTTGTTCCTCGGGGGACGAGACACGTCAATCCTCCAGAGAGATCGACAGATAGCGACCGAGCACGGGCGCGTCGACCTGCGCCGTGCCGTTCGGGCCTCGCACCTGGAGAACCTTCGGGCGATCGCCGGAGGTCAGGCGAAAGAGGGCGCGAGGATCGTTGGCGGCGGCGTAGCTCGAGGAGGTCTCGACGCGCCGGTAGAGTTTCCTGCCGTCTTCGAGCGTGAGGGTCACGCGTGCTTGCAGCACCGTGTCTCGGAGCCCGCCGCCGGCGCGACGCCGCACGTGCACGCCGAGCCAGGAACCGCCGGTCGGGCGACTCGCAAGGAGCTTTGGAGCGGCGCCGTTGTGTTGCAGCAGCACGTCGGTGGCTCCGTCATCGTCGAGGTCGCCGAACGCGAGAGCGCGGGTGACTCGTCGGGGAAGGTCGAGAGGTGCCGCTGCGAAGCGGCCGTCCGCCTGGCCCTGGAGGAGCTGGTCGGGCTCGGAGAAGTCGTCGGCAAGGTCATCGCCGTGGCTGACCTTGCCATGGGCGATCAAGAGGTCGCGTCGACCGTCGCCGTCGAAGTCGAAGAGCCCGACGCCGAAGCCGGTGTAGGCCTGACTCACCGCTCCGAGGCCAGCGCCCTGGGTCGCATCGAAGAAGAGCCCGCCGTCGTTGCGGTAGAGCGTGTTCGTCTCTTTGCTCAGATGGGTGACGAAAAGATCCCAGTCGCCGTCCTCGTCGATGTCCTCCGCGAACACGCCCATGCCGGCCTCCGGGTAGCCTTCCTGGTTGAAAGCGACGCCGCGCTCGAGACCTTCGTCTACGAAGCGGCCATCGCCCCGGTTGACGAAGAGGTGGTTCGCCATCTGATCGTTGGCCGTGTAGAGGTCGAGGTCGCCATCGTCGTCGAAGTCGGCGACGGCGAGTCCGAGCGTTGCGCTGCTTACGCTGGCGAGGCCGGACTCGGCGGTGACGTCGGTGAAGCGGTCGCCGTCGTTACGAAAAAGCGTGTCGCGCGCAGGGCGGTACTCGTGCGGTCCGCAGTAGCCCTGAGCCCCGTGAAAGCCGAGACACCTCTTCTCGACCTCCACCGACCATTCGACGTAGTTGCAGACGTAGAGATCCTGATCGCCGTCCGCGTCCATGTCGAAGAAGGCGGCGCAGGTGGAGTAGCCGGGATCGTCGGTCCGCCACTGCTGCGTCACGTCCTCGAAGGTGCCGTCGCGGCGGTTGCGGTAGAGCCGGTTCGGTCCCAGGTTCGTGACGTAGAGATCGTTCCAGCCGTCGCCGTCGATGTCGCCGACGGCGAGTCCCGAGCCGTAGCCTCGGTCGCCGACGCCCGAGGTTCCGGTGACGTCCTCGAACTGCCAGTCGCCGAGGTTCCTGTAAAGCCGGTTCATCGCCCCGGCGTCGCCGGCGGGCGGCAGCGCTCCGGACTGCACCAGATAGAGGTCGAGGCGCCCGTCGCCGTCAGCGTCGAAGAGTCCCGCGCCCCCCTGCATCATCTCGGGGTAGTAGTAACGACCCCGCGCGCCGCTGTCGTGCAGGAAGTCGAGCTCGTCTGGCGTCTTGTCGACGAAGAGGGCCGCTTCGGTCGGCTGCGTAGGAGCGCCCGTTGCGGCCGGATCGCCGGAAGAGCAGGCGCCCAGCAGCGAGGCGGCGATCCACAGCGGCGCCGCACTGCGGCCGAGGTGACTCATGACGAAGTCAAGCTAGCACGCGGCGGCGTCGGGGCGGCGGGTCCCCGAGCTCGCAGAGCGCCGAGCAGCAGGACACCGAGGACGCTGCTCGCGAGCGACGCGAAGAAGGGGCGGCGGTCCACTTCGAGAGTCACGGTGTGCCTGCCGGGTGGAATCTCGATGCCGATCCGGCTCAGGTTCGCGATTCCGACCTCGGCGCGGTCGCCGTCGATCGTGGCGCGGTAGATCGGCAGATGGCTGCGCTGGAAGACGAGCGTCCCGCCTTCGGGGCTTTCGACCTCGGCGAGGAAGCCGAAGCGGGTCAGGTAGCTCGAGTGCACGGTGCCGGCGGGACGTGTCGTGCGCGGGCCCTCCCCGGGGATCGTGGCGGCTCGGTGCGGCTCGAAGTCGGGGTCGACGAGAGCGTCGAGAGAGGCTCTGAGGTGCTCCGCGGGCCACAGGTCGGTTGCAAGAGCGATGGCGGGTGCGGGTCGCAGCGTCTCGAAGAGACTCAGTTGCTGGCCGAAGCTGTCGAACTGCGTGCGAAGGCGGGCGTGCTGGCTGGCCTCCGCCGAGTCGAGAGGTCGTTCGATCAGGAAGGCGCCGACCCCGAGAGAGCGAAGGAGTCGGATGCGCTGCGCGTCGTCGAGGACGCGTCCGGCGTCGAGCGTCATGCGGGCCAGAAAGGAGTCGAGACCTTCGGGTGAGAAGGTGAGCTCGTAGCGCACGTCTCGAGGAATCCCTGCGATGGGATAGAGATCGTTCCATTCACGTCGCGGGACCCAATGCGCTGCGGAATCGGGAAACTGACGCGCGCCCGACGGACCGAAGAACCCTGAGCCCGCGAGGACCAGAGATTCGTTGGGACCGACGGCGTCGAGCTGGGGAGGCGAGCTCCGGTAGATGCGCGCCTCGTCGGTGGCGAGCAGGGGCGAGAGCAGGAAGAGCTGCGACGCCGAGTGGAGCGCCAGGAGAACTCCGGTCGCGACCTGGGGTCTTCCTGCAGCGAATCGGCAGACGGCTGCCAAAGCGCCGCCGACGATGAGAATCAGGAGCAGGCGGATCCGCCACTGCTCGAGGACGGCTGCGGACTGGATGTCCGAGAGGCCGAACCGGCCCTGGAGGGCCCCAGCGAAAGCATCACCGGCGACCGTGAGTGCAGCCAGTGCCAGGAGATGGGCGAGACCCACGAGCGTGAGCGCCCTTCGCGGTTCCTGGATCAGTCTTTCGAGTCCGAGACCGCCGAGGAGCGCTGCGCCGAGCGCGGCGACGATCAGGACCTTGGCCGGATAGCGGGCGAGTCCCGCTCCGGGAAGCTGAACGAGAAGTCGGATCACGGGGTTGTGAGCTCCCAGCGCAACGAAGAGAGCACCGACGATCGCGATCCAGCAGGCGAGCCGGACCGGTGTTCGACGCAGACCGCTCGCGCAGAGGGTGATCCAAAGAAGGATTCCGGGGTGGAGGCTGTAGAGAAAGGGGTTGCCCGCGTCTCCGAAAGCGGCGCCACCCCAGAAGTCGAGGTCCGGACGTCCGAAAGCGAAGGGCACGACGCTCTCGAGCAGAACCAGAGGGTGCACGCTCGAGAGCAGCACGATCTCCGGTGAGTAAGGCATCTGAGCTCGGAACGAGCTGCCGACGATGCGCAGGGTCTCGACGATCTGCGGTGCCGCCACCAGAGTGCCGCCGAGGAGCGCCAGCGCCGCCATTCCGAGTGTTCCTGGCCAGGGCTTCGCGGTGTCGCCCCTCTCTTGCGGGCCGGCCTTGCAAAGCAGAAAGAGCGTCGCCAGGACGAGGCCGAAAGCGGCCATCAGAGGGTCGCCCGCAAGGAGGAGAAGCGCCCAGAGGAGGCCCAGCGCCGGCGCGTCAGTGCGGGCAGATCGCGGCGACGCGAGACGTACCGAGAAGGCGACGAAGGCAGGGAGGAGCGCGGCTCCGGCCACGAGGTTGAAGAAGTTCAGATGGGAAAGGAAGACACCGCTCGCGCCGAAGAGGGCTCCGGCGCCGGCCGCACCGATGCGGGACATGCCGAGAGTTCGCGCGAGGAAGTAGGCGGTGACGTGAGCAAGGATCAGGTGCGACCAAAAGCGCGCGTTGACCGACCACAGCGGGTCGGCGAAGAGCAGGAGCAAGCTGTCTGGGTAGAGCGGGGAGAGATTCGGGTTGCCGAGGAGCGGCTGGCCGCCGCCGCGAAAAGGGTCGATCGGCCAGAGCTCGAACCTGGAGAGCCCCGCGGCTTGGGCGAACTTGGCGGGCAGATGAAACTGGGAGACATCCCGCAGGAAGAGCGTGCGCGCGCCGGCAATCACCGGCAGGAACCACGCCAGTGCGATGGCCAGACTCGGCGCCAGCAGCCACAGGCCGTGGCGGTCTCGGGCGGCGGGAAGCTGGTGGCGGCCGTTCATCGAACAGTGAGGCAGCAGCCTTCGGATGGCGGCCAGACCGGCCGTTCACGGGGTCGCCAGTGCCCGGTAGAGTGTAGCGAACCTCGCACTCTCGGCCGTCTTGCGAACGGCCGCATTTGCCACCGGAGACGACGGAGCTTTGACCGCCTCAGTAAATCGCTCGCAGCGAGCGCTGCTTCAGGAAGCGGGTCGTGCGGTTGTGATGCTGGCTCTTGTGGCTCTCGCGGCCTGCGGTGGCGCCGAGGAGTCGGACGCGCCGCCTGTCGCGACGGACCCGGAGTCCGCGCCGTCGCGAAGTGTGCGCTTCGTCGACGTCACCGAGGAGCTCGGCCTCGCGGCGCGCCACATCCCAGGAGTCGATGAAGACTACGCCATGCCGGCGGTCATGGGCGGTGGCTTCGCGGTCTTCGATCTGGAAGGCGACGGGGATCCGGACCTCTACGTGGTGCAGTCGGGAGAGCAGATGCCCTACGAGGGCCCGCGCCGGGCCGCCAACGTGCTTCTGCGCAATGACGGCGGCCGCTTCGCCGACGTCAGCGATGGATCGGGCGCGGACGATCGAGGATACGGCCAGGGGGTTGCGGTGGGCGATGTCGACAGCGACGGTCACGTCGATCTGTTCGTCACCAACTTCGGGCCCGACGTGCTGCTGCGCAATCGTGGCGACGGCACCTTCGAAGATGTCACGGCGGCGGCGGGGGTCGCGGGCGATGGCTGGTCGAGCTCAGCTCTGTTCGTCGATTTCGACGCCGACGGCCTCCTTGACCTCTTCGTGGCGCGCTACGTGGAGTTCGATCCCGATCGCGTCTGCCTCCTGCAGAGCGGCCTGCGTGACTTTTGCGGGCCCGCTCAGTTCCGCGGCGCGAGCGATCGCCTCTACCGCAACCTCGGCGACTTCCGTTTCGAGGAAGTCAGCCGCAGCTCGGGCGTGGCGGCTCGGGCGGATCGCGGTCTGGGCGTGGCCGCCGCCGACTTCGACGAGGACGGCCGTCTCGACCTCTACGTCGCCAACGACACCGACCCGAACCACCTCTGGATCAACCGCGGCGACGGCACGTTTTCCGAGGACGGCGTTCTGCTCGGAGTCGCCTTCAACCGTTTCGGTGTCGGCGAAGCCGGGATGGGTGTCGCCGTCGGTGACGCCGATCTCGACGGTGACCCGGACCTCTTCGTCAGCCATCTCATCGAGGAGACGAACACCCTGTACGAGAACCGCGGAGCGGCCGGCTTCGAGGACGTCACCGCGCAGTGGGGGCTGAGCGTCGATTCGGTGGGCTACACCGGCTTCGGCACGATGTTCGCGGACTTCGACAACGACGGCGATCCCGACCTCGCCGTGGCCAACGGCGCCGTCAAGCAGCGCCCCGACGCGCTGATCGCACCGGGGCGGGCGTCGTGGGCCATCGAGAAGTACGTCGAGCCCAATCAGCGCTTCGAGAACTTCGGCGCGGGCCGCTTCCGTCTGGCGGGCGCCGACGACTTCTCGGCAAGTCTGGCCGTGCACCGAGGCCTGACGGCCGTCGACCTGGACGGTGACGGCGATCTCGACCTCCTGGTCAGCCAGATCGAAGGCCCGCTCCTTGCGTTTCGCAATGACGGCGGTGAGGCGGGTCCGGCTCTACGCCTTCGTGTGCTGGAGGGACGTCGCACGGCCTTCGGCGCCACCGTCGAAGTGAGTCTGGGCGGGAAGGTTCGCCGCCTCCTGGTGGAGCCTCTCGGCGGCTATCTGACGAGTGGAGATCAGCCTCTGCATTTCGGTCTCGGTGAGTCGACCTCGATCGACGACATCGTCGTCGAGTGGGTGGGAGGCGAGCGTGAGGCTTTCGCCGTCGACGACATCGGCGGGGTCGTCGAACTACGCCGCGGCGAAGGGAGTCCCGGATGAAGCGATGGCTGTTCTGTCTGGCTGGGGCGCTGTGGACGGTCGCAATCGCTGCAGGCCAGGCACCTCCTCTCCCGGACCTGGCGGGCTCCGAGCCCCAGGTGGCGCAGAAGATTCGCAGCGCTCACGCCCGGGTCGAGAGCAGCGACGACGACGAGTCCTGGGGGCGCTACGCCATGATTCTCGAGGCCCATCGCTACACCGACGAGGCCGAGGTCGCCTACCGACGGGCCTTCGAGATGGACGAAAGGGACGTTCGTTGGCCGTATCTCCTCGGCTCGATGCTGGAGTACTTCGACCCTCGGGAAGCACGCCTGTGGCACGAACGTGCCATCGCACTCGACGCCGACTACGCGCCCGGCCGCTACCGGGCGGGCCAGACTTTCGAGAAGCTCGGCCGCCTCGACGAGGCCGAACAGCACTTCGCGCGGGCGGTGCAGCTCGACGCGCGGCTCGGACTGGCTCATTTCGGCCTGGGACGGGTGGCACTGGCGCGCGGCGATTCGAACGTCGCCGTGCGCCACCTCGAACGTGCCTACGAGCTCTCCTCGGAGGTCCAGGCGGTCGTCGCGACGCTGGCGCGTGCGTATCACCGCGTCGGACGCACCGACGAGGCAAGGCGCCTGGCAGCGGAGGCGCGCACCCTCCCGCGCATGACTCACCACCTCGACCCGCGGCGTTCGGCGATGATGGACGAAGCCGTCAGCACCGAGAGCTACCTGCGGCGCAGTCGGACCTACATGGAGGTCGGTCAGCTCGAGCGCTCCCTGAGGGTGCTGCAGACGCTGCTCGCGTCGCAGCCGGACAACCACGAGGCTCACTTTGCCGCGGCAGGCGTCCTGGACCGCATGGGGCGGACCCAGGAGGCCGTGACCGCCGCCCGTCGCGCTCTCGAGCTGGAGCCCGATCTGCCGGGGGCCCGTGCGGTCCTAGCCGGTGCGCTCTTCAAGGGCGGCGACTTCGCGGCGGCTCGTCAGGAGGCGGAGGGGGTCCTGCGAGCCGAGCCCAACAACTTCCACATGCTCCTCGTCACGTCGATGATCGCGGCGGGCTCGGGCGATACGGGGACGATGGTCACCCGGCTCGACCGGGCCTTCGAGGCGCGCGACGGCGACCGCGAGCTGCGCGGTGTGCTCAGGGGTCTTCTCCAGGACCTCGCCGATTCCTTCGCGGCGATCGGGGAACGGGCCGAGGCGAAGAAGCGCCTGCGCTGGGTCCGTCAGCTGGCCGTCGAGGAAGGGGCGCCGTCGACGGCTCTACAGCAGATCGACGCGCGCCTGCGACAGCTCGAAGGCGCACGCTGAGCTCCGTCGATGGTGAAGCAGAGCGCCGGACTTCTGATGTTTCGGCTGCGTGGCGGCGCGGTCGAGTTGCTGCTGGGTCATCCGGGCGGGCCGTTCTTTCGGCGCAAGGATCACGGCAGCTGGACGCTGCCCAAAGGCCTGCTCGAGGATGAGGTGGAGGACCCGCTGGCAGCGGCGCGGCGCGAGTTCGAAGAGGAAACGGGGCTTCGGGTCGGGGCCGCGGACTTTCTCGAGCTTGGTGAGGTCAGGCTCGGCAGCGGCAAACGCGTGCGTGCCTGGGCGTTCGAGGGCGACTGCGACCCTGAAACGCTCGAGAGCAACACCTTCGAGATCGAGTGGCCGCCGCGATCGGGGCGTCGGCAGGAGTTTCCCGAGCTCGACCGTTTCGCGTTCTTCGATCCCGAGGAGGCCGTGGAGCGACTGAACCCGAAGCAGAGCGCGTTCGTCCAGCGGCTGCTGGAAGTTCTCGCCGAGCGCGGCAGATCGCCATAGGGTTGAGGCTCAGCCTCACCGACCCGGAGATTCGAGAGATGCAGACGAGAATCCTGACCGCCAGCGACGTTCGAGCCGCCGTACCGATGCCCGCCGCCGTCGAGGCGGTGGAAGCCGTCTTCGCGGCCCACGGCCGGGGTGAGACGCAGATGCCGGTCAAGGTCTATCTGGAGCTCGACGAGCACGAAGGCGACTTTCGTGCCATGCCGGCCTTCGCTCTCGGATCGGCCGGCGTCAAGTGGGTCAACGCGCACCCGCGCAACCCCGAGCGCCACGGGCTGCCGTCCGTCATGGGGATGTACGTGCTCAGCGATCCGGCGACCGCGGAGCCGCTCGCCGTGCTCGACGCGACGCTCCTGACGGCTCTGCGCACGGGCGCCGCCGCTGGCGTGGCGACCAAGTACCTCGCCCGAAAGGACGCGCAGACGATCGGTTTCATCGGCTCGGGCGTTCAGGCGCGCACCATGCTCGCGGCGATCCGCGCAGCGTTGGGCCGCGATCTCCACGTTCTCGCCGCCGACGTCGACAGCGCCGCGGCCGAGACCTTTGCTGGCGAAGCCGGTGGCCGCGCGGTCTCGGTCGAGGAAGCCTGCGGCGCCGATGTCGTCTGCACCGCGACGCCGGTGCGCGAGCCGATCGTGCGCGACGGCTGGATCGGCTCCGGCCAGCACATCAACGCCATGGGAGCCGATGCGCACGGCAAACAGGAGATCGACGCAGCGGTGCTGAGGCGCTCGCTCGTCGTCGTCGACGACGTCGACCAGGCGTCGGGCAGCGGCGAAGTCAACGTCCCCCTGAGCCGGGGCGAGCTGCAGAGCTCCGACCTCCATGCGTCGCTCGGCGAGATCGTCGCAGGGAGAGCCCCGGGCCGCACCGATGACGCGCAGATCACCCTCTTCGACTCCACCGGCCTCGCCGTGCAGGACGTGGCGCTGGCTCGGCTGGCCTACGACCGCGCCGAGCAGGAGGATCTGGGCCTCCAACTCGACTTTCGGTCGTAGGCGTTCGTGGCGGCCGTCAGCGGGAATAGCGCACGGTCACTCCGACGCTTCGACCGATCTCGCGCACGCGCTGGCCGCTGAAGGGCACCGGCGCGTTCAGGTGATAGGCGTAGTCCTCGTCGCTGAGGTTGCGGCCAAAGAGCGTCATCTCGACGTGGGTGCCAACGGCAGCGCCCAGCGCCAGATTGAGCAGCTCGGTGCCTTCGGTGGCTTGTTCGAATCGGCTCACGGCGACGCGGTCCTGGTCGTCGAGCACGACGGCCTCGAGCTCGCCCCAGAGCCTCGAACCGCTCGTGCTCCAGCGCACTGCTCCGGTCACGCGCAGCGGCGTGATGCCCAGCACCGGCTCCTCGAACGACTCGTCGGTCGCTCGGGTCGAGTCCAACTGCAGACGCCACGAGAAGCGGGACGAGACGCGATGGTCGAGGCGGACCTCACCACCCCAGAAGCGGGCCTCGTCGCCGTTGACGTACCGGAAGACGGTGTCCGGAGAGAGCGGTAGCTTCTTCGGCAGGGTCGGATCCGCCGTGATGGTGATGTAGTCGTCGATCTGCCGGTAGAAGACGTCGGTGCGCACGACGAGAGAGCCCCACGATCCGATGACGCCGGCGTTCACCTCGTGACTGATCTCCTCCTCGAGGTTCGGATCGCCGAGAAACTCCGCAGGGATCTGGAACTTGGTCGCAGGAAATCGATCGGAATAGAGCTCGAGCGTCGTCGGATTACG
>JBCCLJ010000001.1:0-94816 GCA_039026915.1 Acidobacteriota bacterium | reverse complement strand
CGGGCCGATGCTGACGTTCTCCGGCCCGTACTGAGAGGCTTTGCCGCGTCGATACAGGAAATTGTAGAGGTCGGCGACCTTTTCGCGCAGTTCATCGATCCCGGGAACCGGTGCGTAGGCCTGGTCCGATGGGTTGATCTGAAGATCGACGATGCGGTCTGGCGCACCCGGTATGGGACCGCTCTCGGGGGAACCCTGGCCGAGGTTGTACCACTCCTCGCCATCGCTTCCATGGCCGCTCTGGCGAGCGCGCTCCATGACGTAGATGACGCCGGTGCGGGGGACTTGGCGGAAGCCGGGAATCGACCGGTCGGTTTCGACTTGAGTGGGGGGATGCATCGTACGGGTACCTCGGGCGGCGTAGTATAGACGAAGCCCTAAGTCACGGTGACGACAGGGCTTCGCCGGCTCGCCGTGAGTGTTGCCGGCTCCGATCCTCGGCGAAGACGATGCAGCGAACCGTTGTGAAAGAAGGCCGTCCAAAGAGCTGGCTCGGCGGCCTGGGTGCGGGCCTTCTCGCCGTCTGTGTCGTGCTCTCGTCAGCCCGGTCTCTGGGTGCGCGAGAGGAGGCTGGTCCCGTCTATCGATGGACCGATCGACTCACAGCGACGGCGGGCGACGAGAGGCTTCGGGTCTTTGCCCGCGCCTCGACGCCTCAACGTGTCGTCGTCCAGCACCGAGAGTGGTTCGGCTTGATCGACCTCGAAGCCGCTCGCGTCGAGTGGTACCCGAGCGCCACCGCGGTCGCGCGCGAGGTTCGCCTGACCGGAGTGGCGACGGTCTCCGGAAACGCATGGGTACAGGATGGTCGCGCCGATGTGCTCAGCCCTGCGGGCGACCCGCTCACGATGCGAACGCGACATCCGGTCGAGGGTCGATTGACGCGCGCGGCGCTGCTCGAAATGCTGCCCGCCTATGAGGCCGCGGCGGCGGACTACGCGCCGCGCCCAGACTGGCTGAAACGACTGCGGGAGCGCGTGCGGGAGCTTCCAAACCGAACCTCACTGGTGGTTGTCTTCGGGAGCTGGTGCGTCGCTTGCGAAACGACCGTGCCCCGACTCGCCGCACTCTTCAGCCTTGTCGATCTTCCGGTCGAGTTCCTCGGCGTCGGGCCCACGAGCGGCGATACGCGAGACCCCGCGGTCGAGTCGCTGGCGGTGCATCGGCTGCCGACCCTTCTGCTGCTCAGCGAGGGGAAGGAGGTTGCACGCCTGGAGGCGATCGACGACCTGCGACGCCCCGAGCGAGGGCTGACGCAACTGCTCTCAGGCTGGTTGGCGAGCCCCGAGGGGCCGGGCGAGAGCCCCTCGAAGCGCTGAGTGCGTGGGGTCTCTCAGAGCCTCCTCAACGGGGCACCGGACCGCCAGAGCGAACGGAGGTCAAGCTTCTGAGAAGCGCTCCCACGCGACCTCTCGCCTTCGTTCCTTGGCGCGTGCGGCCACGGCGGGCGGTTCGACGGTGCGGACCCAGCGTTCGGCGAGCGGGCTCGCGGCCCAGTGCTGCTGCTGATGCGCGTCGAGCTCCTCGCAGCGACGGCTGAGGCTGGAGAGGCCGATGTGCGACGCCGGAGTCCTCAGATCTTCTCGAGCGAGCGCCGCGGCGGCGAGCACGATGCCCAAAGTGTCCTCGAGCAGATCCTTCGGCCAGCCGAAGTCGATTCCGCAGCGCAACGTCGCCGCCTGCAGCGCCGCCGCGATGTAGAGGTCCTCGTAGGTTCGGAAGGGCTTGACGGCGTCGACGTAGCCGTCGCCGGGAAGCACGGCGTGCGGAGCGACTTCGACCGCTTCGAAGGTGACGATCGCATGGCCGACTTCCGGGGCGAGTCCCGGCGCTTCGAGCGGCGTCAACGTCGTGCCGGCCGCGTTCGCGGGAACGACGACGCAGACGAGGTCGTTGCGACCTTCGGTCGCGCCGCGACTGGCCACCACGATGAGCTGATCCGCCTGCGGGGCGAGCGAGGCCCAGCGCTTCTCGCCGGAGAGCCGATAGGCGTCTTGGGATTCTTCGAGTCGTGTCGCGATGTACCTGGGGTGAGCGCCACGCTCTTCGCTGGCACAGAAGGCGGTGATGCCTTCAGGCAGGTCCGGGAAGAGCGCACGAACCGCCGCCTGATGGCCGCTCGCGAGAGCATAGCCGGGACGGTCGGCGGCCAGCGCCCGAGCGATGCCATCCTCGAAGGCCGAGGACCCCGCGGTCGGGGAGGTCGCGGCGAAGAACTCGCGAACGGTGCCGGCTGCTGCTACGCGTTCGGGCGGCGCCGTCAGCAGGGAGAGGAGAGATGGCGCGTCGTTCATGAAGACCTCGAAAGCCTGGTTGTTGGTGCTGCGGCCGAGAGGTAGGTTAGCGGGGAGAGGGCCTCGGAAGCGAGGTCGGGAGAGCCCTTGAGCAACCTGAAGCATCACCCTTCGTCTTCCTTCGGTCCCCCGTGGTCCGAGTCGAACCGCGTCCGCGAACGGACTCGGGCGGGCGCGCCTTGTTCCTCCGGATCGGTTTTCTCCGGGCCCCGTGCTCTTCGTTCGTGGGTGCTCTGTGCCGGACTGGCGCTGACCCTGACCGCCTGCCGCAACGCTCCGGACAGGACCGTGCCGGGTCCGCCGCTGCTGCTGATCACCCTCGAGGAGGCCGGCGATCCCCCGACGGGCGAGGCTTTGGAGATCCTCAACGAAGGCGCCTTCCGTTGGTCCTGGTCGGCGATCGCGAGCTCGCCACGCGTCGCCACTGCCCTCGGTTCGCTTCACACCGGGCTGAGGCCGTGGCAGCACGGTGCTCTGGACGGGCAGACCGCTCTGCATCCAGGGTGCGAAACGCTCGCACTGACCCTCAAGGCCCTTGGCTACGAGACTCTGGCGTACGCTGATCGCGCGCTGCGCCTCGAAAGGCTCGGCTTTGCTCGCGGCTACTCGCGCTTCGGTGCCCTGAGGTCTGGAAAGCGCGCGTTGATCGACGTCGAGGCTCTGCAGCCGAATCGGTTCGTCTGGATCCACGTGCGCTTCGATCCGCGCCGCGGGGCAGCTCAGCAGTGGCGTCGCGCGCGCGGTGTGCTCGAGGCTGCGGAGCGCAGCCCGTCCTGGCCGGAGACCGTCGTTGCCGTCGTGGGTGTGACGGGCCCCGGAGCCGACGGACTCGACCGCCGATCGCTGAGCGTGCCGCTGTATCTGCGGACGCCGGCGAACGGCACCGCGGCCCAAAGGACCCCGGCCAGCACCTCTCCGGTCGCTGCGGCGCGTCTGTACGAAACACTCAACGAGCTGGCCGGTGGTGAGCCTCTGCCCGCGACCGCCGCGTCGCTGCTCGACATGGATGCCGAAGCTCCGCTCTTTTCGGCGAGCTACGGTCAACCGACGCAGCGCGAGGGTTGGCGGCGGAACGAGTTCTCGCTCGTCGAAGGGGAGCTGCAGCTGCTCTGGCGGGCCGCCGTTTCGCCGTCCCCGCGGTCGCTGCCGCTCAGCGGCAGTGGAAACCCTCGCCTCGAGCTGCGGCGATGGGCGGATCCGCCGGACTCGGTCGAACGGCCTGAGGTGCGCGATGCGATGGCGCTGCGACTTCGGCGAGCCTGGCTGAGCGACCTGGACGGTGAGGAGCCCATGCAGTGGCGGCCGCTCGACTCGAACGCTCCTGCGCAGGATCAGTCGTCAGGTCTCTGAGTTTCCGGAGGCCTCGTCGCGTGCCTGCAGCTTGGCGTCGACGAAGGCGTCGTGAGGCACGTGGAGCAGACCGGCGATCTTGCGTACCAGATGATCTTCGTGCGGGGCGATCGATCCATCAGCCCAGGCCACCCGCCAGAGTTCGAGGATGACGTTCTTCTTCTCTTCCGCGTCGAACTCTCGGTGGATTTCCGCCGTGAAGTCGTAGAGCGAGACGGAGTCGTCGGCCTGCTGCCTCGCCTCTGCAAGGAGATCGCGTGCCTGCTCGGGAGCGGAGCGCAGGAGCCTGGCTCCAGCGGTTTCGATCGCTTCGAGCTCGCTCGGCGTCACTTCGAAGTCGGCCCTGGAGAGCTCGACGAGCAGAGCCAGCGCCGCGATCTCGGCCCGAGCCGGTCCCTGGTCCGACGTTTCGGACTGGAGTCGGTCTTTGAGGAAGGACTGAAGCTTCTGAAGCATTTCTGGGTCTCCGTGGCGGATCGGGCGCCTGTCGTCAGTCGACGTAGTGCAGGCCCGGATGCACTTTGGCCGGAGCTTTCTGGCCGCTCTTGGGGCGACGAAAGAGAGTGTCGGCGATGTTGTCGCGATCGAGCTCGGCCTCGATCTCTTCGATATCCCCGCCTTGGTCCATGCGTCCCAGTGCCTCCTCCAGCTCGCCGCCCATCTCGAGGCCGGTGGCGTCGGTGAAGCGCCGCAGTGCCTGGCCGAGCTCGGTGGGGTCGGCCGAGCGCTCGAGCTGCCCGATGTCGTCGGCCAATTGGCTCATTGCTGCCCCGAGCTGCTCCTCGCCCAGGTCGCCGAGATCGGCATCTTCGTCGCGGCCGCTGCCGGGGCCGATGGCAAACGAGGAGGGCCTTCGCTCGAGTCCCTTGGCGGCGCACTGAGGACACTTTGGTTGCCCGGTCTCCAGCTCGCCGCGAATCAGAAAACTGAAGACGGTGTGGCACTCGGCGCAGTAGAACTCGTAGATCGGCATCGCGGGATACGAAGGGTCTTCCGTGGGGCGAAACGCTCGCGGCGGTGGCCTCGGCGGTCGGTCCTCGATAGTGTCGTCGCCCCATGAACGACGTCAAGCTCCATCCGATCGAGGCCAGCGAGATCCATGCACGGCGGGAGCGGGTCTTTCTCGTCCTGGCCGGACTCTTCCTCGGCTCGATGGCGATGCTCAACATCCTGGGCGTCACGCGCTTCCTCGACCTCAGCTTCGTTCTCTTCGGGGTCGAGATTCCGATGCCACTTGCGGTCGGGGTCCTGCCGTACCCGCTGACGTTCCTCTGCACCGATTTCATCTCCGAGATCTACGGGCGCAAACGGGCGAACACCGTGGTCTGGGTGGGCGTCATGATCAACGCGTGGCTGGCTTTCATCCTCTGGCTCGGCGGCGTGCTGCCAGGCTTCGACCAGCCGGTCCCCGACGCGGCCGGGCGCCTGCCGCTCTTCTACGAGATCCGCCGTCTGACGCTCGGCTCCGTCGCGGCTTCGATGATCGCCTACATGGCGGCGCAGTTCTGCGACGTCTACATGTTCCACTTCTGGAAGCGACTCACGCGCGGACGTCACCTCTGGCTGAGGAACAACGGCAGCACGGTCATCAGCCAGTTCGTCGACACCTTCGCGGTCATCACGATCACGCACTTTTACGCCAACGGCCTGCCGGTCGAGGAGGGGCAGCCGATCTGGCCGCAGCTCTGGGTCTTCATCTACACAGGCTACGTCTTCAAGGTGCTCGCTGCGGCGTTCGACACCCTGCCGTTCTACCTTGGGACACGTTGGTTGCGCCGCTATCTGCAGATCGAAGAGCAGCACTGACGGCGAAACCGTGGATTTCTACGCCACAAAGAGGTAGGATCGACGGTCTCAAACGACTGACAGCATTGGGTTTGCAATGATCGTCGACAAGACTTGGACCCCCGCTGCATGGCGCAATCACGAAGCGCTGCAGCAGCCGAACTATCCCGACTCCGCGGCGGTCGACGCTGCCGTTCGCGAGCTGTCGAGCCTGCCTCCTCTGGTCACCTCCTGGGAGATCGAGGAGCTCAAAGGGCAACTCGCCGAAGCTGCTGCTGGCGAGAGATTCCTGCTGCAGGGGGGAGACTGCGCCGAGAGTTTCGACGGCTGCAACCCCGACGAGATCACCAACAAGCTCAAGATCCTTCTGCAGATGAGCCTGGTGCTGGTCCACAGCAGCAAGCGCCGGGTGATTCGGGTCGGGCGGTTCGCCGGCCAGTACGCCAAGCCACGATCTTCGGACCTCGAGACGCGCGGCGACGTCTCGCTGCCTTCCTACCGCGGCGACCTGGTCAACGGCATCGACTTCGACGAAGCAGCACGCATCCCCGATCCAGGGCGCATGCTCGATGGCTACAAGCGCTCCGCGCTGACGCTGAACTTCATCCGCGGCCTGGTTGACGGTGGCTTCGCCGATCTGCATCACCCGGAGTACTGGGACCTCGACTTCGTCGCGCATTCTCCGCACGCCGCCGAGTATCAGGAGATGGTGCGCGCCATCGGTGAGTCCCTTCGCTTCATGGAAACGCTCGCCGGGCGCCGCGTCGGTGAGATGAGCCGCGTGAACTTCTTCTCGAGCCATGAGGCCCTGCTCTTGCCCTACGAGGAGTCGCAGACTCGCCGGGTTCCGCACCGGGAAGGCTGGTACGACCTCTCGACACACTTTCCCTGGATCGGCCTCCGGACCGCGCAGCCCGACGGGGCCCACGCGCAGTTCTTCGCCAAGACCCGTAACCCCATCGGCGTCAAGATCGGCCCCGAGATGTCGCCGGACTGGATCCTGCGGCTGCTGGACCTGCTGCACCCGGACAACGAGCCGGGGCGCCTGACCCTGATTCATCGCTTCGGCGTCGACAGAATCGCAGAGGGCCTGCCCGGCATCATCGACGTCGTGCAAAGGAGCGGCAAGCAGGTGGTGTGGTGCTGCGATCCGATGCACGGCAACACCGTCTCGACGCCGGAGGGCTTCAAGACCCGACGCTTCGAAGACATCCTCTCCGAGGTCGAGCAGGCGTTCGACATCCACGCCGCATCGGGAAGCCGCCTGGGCGGAATTCACTTCGAGCTGACGGGAGACGGCGTCACCGAGTGCGTCGGCGGTGCCCGGGGCCTCGCTGAGGTCGATCTGAAGCGCGCCTACCGCTCGCAGGTCGATCCGCGGCTCAACTACGAGCAGGCGCTCGAGATGGCGCTCCTCGTCGCCCGGAAGATGGTGCGTCTCGAAGAGGAGGCTGCACCGTGACCGATGAACAACTACAGGACTTTCGCTTTCGCGACACCACGCGCGCGCCGTACAGCTCCGAGGTGAACGTGCGCTACGACCGCTTCGGCGGCGACGTGATCGCCGAAACAGCCGACCTCTCGATGGAAGGGATGTTCATCCGTTCCGACAAGCCCCGCCCGGTGGGAACCCTCGTGCAGTTCGAGATCTCGCTGAGCGACGGCCAGGAGATGGTGCAGGGGCTGGGCGACGTCGTCTGGATTCGCGTCGAGGCACAGGGAGCGGAACGCCCGAAGGGCATGGGCATTCAGTTTCGGTACATCGATACGGCGAGCCGGGAGCGCATCCGCCGCATCGTCGCTTCGTACATCGAGTCCGAAGGGGCCCCGGCAGCGGCGAGCGCACCCGGCGCAGAGCAGGAGTCCTCGGCCGAGGAGCTCGGCGTCGCCGCTTCGGAGCCCGAAGCGTCCGGCGCGGGCCCGCTCGGCGCGGCGCCGGCCGCCGCACTGGCCTTGGGAGAAACGGAGTCTCTCGGCGAGGCAGAGTCCTTTGTCGACGACAGCCCTGGTGCCGACGAGGTCGACTTTGGAGCAACGGTCCAGCTACCGCCCGGAGCTGCTGCGGAACTCGCAGCGAGCGAATCGGCCGAGCTTCCAGAAGCCCCCGACTTTCTCAGCGGCCTGGAGAGTGCTCCCGGGGTCGACGCAGCGGGAACTGGAAAGTCCCTGCTCGACGGCATCGAGCTTCCCGATCCGTCGAGCGCCGCGACGGCCCAGATCCCCACCGCGGACGAGGTGCTGTCCTTCGATCTCGGGGAAACGGAGGACGAGGTCGAGGAGGGCCCTGCGCAGGGTGCAGAGAGCGCCGCGATCGCCGACGAGCCGCTTTCGCTCGCTGCGACGCCTTCGCTGGAGTCCGAGTTGCCGACGGTGGATCCCTCGTCCGCGGCGACCGAGCCTCCGTTCGTCCTGCCCTCGATCGATGAGCCGCCGGTCGAAGAGGTCGTGACGCCTGAACCGTCCGTCGCGGCCGCTTCCCCCGATCCCGCGCCAGAACCTGCTTCGGCCAACGAGACGGTGGATCCTGAGCCGGCACCGGTCGAGCCCTTCGAACCGCAGCCTTCGTCCGAATGGGACGACCTGCTCGCCGAGAAACCGAGCCGTAGCGGTCTGTACTGGATTCTCGGAGCGGTGGTTCTACTCGCCGTCTTTGCCGTTCTCGGGCGAGAGCGCATCTCGGCGTTGATCAGCGGTCAGCCGCCTCCGGATGCCCCCGCGGGCGTTGAGTTGGTCGAGGCCCCACCTGCGGAGCCCGCAGCCGCTGCAAGCGACGGTCCCGCCGAGGAGGTGTCGGAGCCGGAGGCCGCGGAGCCGCCGATTCAGGACGTCGTTCCGCTTCAGCCCGAACCAGAACCACAGCCGGAACAGCAGGTCGCTGCGCCCGTCGAGGCACCGGTCGTCGCTGAGGCGCCGCCGCCCGCCACCGCAGGGTTCGAGCTGCTCGGCGTCACGGCGGAAGCAGACGAGGCGGGCACGACCGTCCTTCTGAGACTCGACACTCCGATTCCTGCCGACGCGCTTCGTTACTCGCGTCTCACCGCGCCGCCGCGCTACGTCGTCAAGGTGCGCGGCACGGGCTCGCGTCCTCCCATCGCGGTCTCGACCTCCGAGGTCCAGCAGATCCGCACGGGGCTCCATGACGTCGACGGCGTTCCGGAAGTGCATCTGGTGTTCGATCTGACCTCGGAAGAGCTCGACATCGAGCCGAGTGCAGAGGGACAGCTCGTGCGCATTCGACTCTCGAAGCGCTGAGCCCCGACGGGAGCGAGAGCTGAGCAAGTCCGGCCGGAGTCGCTCGACGAGCGTCACGGTAGCGCTCTTGGTGAGCCGCCTGCTGGGCTTCGTGCGCGCTCGCGCCGTCGCCCACTTCGGCGGCTCGACGATTGCAGCCGACCTCGTCGCCTACGTTCTGAGAGGCGGCAACCAGCTTCAGGTTCTGCTCGGGGAACAGGCGCTTTCCGCGAGTTTCATCCCGCTGTACAGCCGCTTCCTCGGCGACGGGCGTGACGAAGACGCGCGTCGCTTTGCCGGCGCTTCTCTCGGGCTGCTGACCGTCGCTTCCGCCCTTGGCGTCGCTCTCGGAGTGGTGTTCGCGCCGTGGCTCGTGGCGATCTCGTATCCCGGGCACCTGACGGAGCCAGAGACCGTCGACCTGATCGTGCGTGGCGTGCGCTACGTCTTTCCCATGGCGGGAGTGCTCGTCGTCTCGGCCTGGTGCCTCGCCGTTCTCACGAGTCACCATCGCTTCTTCCTTCCCTACGCCGCGCCGGCGCTCTGGAATCTGTCGACCATCGGTGTGCTGGTGATCGCGATGCGCGGCCGGCAGGGTGAGGAGGATCCCACGCGGCTCGTGCTCGCCGTCTGCGCCGGAGCACTCCTCGGCGGACTCGCGCAGCTGGGGGTGCAGCTGCCGACGACCCTCAAGGTTCTGGGGGGACTGCGGCTGTCGCTGTCGCGCCGCGTCGAAGGCATCGACGACGCTCTCAGGAGATTCGTGCCGGCGGTGTTGGCGCGCGGCTCGGGGTCTCTTTCCGGCTGGCTCGACTTCGTGCTTGCCAGCTTTCTGGCGACCGGGGCCGCCGCGACGCTCGAGCGCGCCCAGCGGTTGTATCTTCTGCCCATCGCTCTCTTTGCCACAGCGGTGGCTGTCGTGGAGTTGCCGGAGCTCTCGAGGCTGGGGGATGACGAGCGTCGTGAATTGCTCGGTCAGCGGCTCGCCGCTGCGTTTCGCCGGGCTTCTTTCCTCGTCGTTCCGACGATGGTGGGCTTCCTCTTGTTTGGTGTCAGCCTGGTTGGGGCGGTCTATCAGAGCGGTCGCTTTGGCCGGGCCGACGCTCTTCTGGTGGCGGTGGTTCTCGCGACGTACTCCGTCGGACTCGTCCCGGCCTCGGCATCCCGTCTTCTGCAGAACGGCTTCTTCGTTTGGGGCGACACCAAGACTCCAGCGGTACTCGGCTTTCTTCGGGTCGCTCTCGCTGGCCTGATCGGAGGCGGGACGATGCTCTTGTTCGATCGAATTTCGGTCGCCCAGCTCAATCCCGAGCTGCAGGGCGGCGGAGGTCTCTTTCTCGGCGCTGTCGGTCTGGCGCTGGGCTCCGCATGTGGTTCGTGGTTCGAGATGCTGTGGCTTGCTCGAAGGTTGAAGAGCCGCCACGGCGGAGCGCCCTTGCCGTGGAGCTTCGTCGTCCGGTGCGTCCTGCGCGCAGCTTGCCTGGGAATTCCCATCGCGTGGCTCACGCGAGGCCTGAACTGGCATCCGGCTCTCGTCGCTGCGCTCACCGTCGGCATCTACGCGCTGGGCTATCTCGGATGGTCGTCGCTTCGCGGGGTTCCGGAAGCTCAGCAGTGGTTGGGGCGCTTCAGCCGCTTGTCGAGTCGCCTGCGAGGTTCCTGAGGCCCTGAAACCAGCCCGGCTCCCTGGCCGTAGGGCGTTTCATGCGGCGCAATGTACGGAGCGATAGACTCCGAGGGAGCCGAAGGAAACTAGGAGAGTCCACACTATGGAAGCTGTACTGAGTATTTGTCTGGGAATCGGTCTTGCCGCTGCGTGCGGTTTTCGGATCTTCGTGCCCTTCCTGGTCATGAGCGTGGCTTCCCGTACGGAGCACCTGACGCTCGGCGGCAGCTTCGACTGGATTTCGACCGACGCAGCCATGGTCACCTTCGCCGTGGCTTCGGCTCTCGAGATCGGCGCGTACTTTGTTCCGTGGTTGGACAACCTCCTCGACTCGATGTCGACTCCTGTCGCCGTGGTTGCGGGTACCCTGGCCGCCGCGGCAGCGATCCAGGACACCAGCCCTCTCGTCACCTGGACCCTGGCTGCCATCGGCGGCGGCGGAGCTGCGGGGATCATTCAGACCGGAATGTCGCTGATTCGAGGTGCTTCGAGCCTGCTGACGGGAGGTCTCGGCAACCCGGTGATCTCTGCCGCAGAAGCTGGAACGTCGATCTCGCTCGCCGGGATCGCCGTTACGGTGCCGCTCCTCGGGGTCGCACTGGCAGCGACGGTCATGCTCTATCTGGCGGTTCGTACCGGTCGGCGTCTCGCTGGCGAGCGGGAAGCCGTACCGGTCGCCGACCGGTCGTCCTGACTCTGTGCCCGCGGCCTCCTGACTCTGCGCCAGCGCGGCGGGCTTCGAGCGGCAGCGTTCTGTCCACGGGTTAGATCGGTGTCGGCGTCTCCGCCGTATCATCGGGTGATGGTCTCTACGTCCCCCAACGGCCGATGGCTCGTGCCGTGCCTGCTGCTGACCCTCGGCCTGCTGACGACCTCGGGCTGCCTCTCCGGCGGCTTTCGGACCGTGAGCTCCGCGGAGTTCGATCAGCTCCTGCGCGATCGCGGTGTCGAAGAGGTGATCGTGCCGTTCCGCATCAGCGAGGAGATGTACGAGTGGGTTGCCCGTACAATTCCGACCGATCCGCGGGAGGATCGCAAGCTGAGCTTCCTTGCGGACGCTCTGCTGTCGCCGTCCGGGCTCGAGATTGCCTACGAGCGAGACGCCAACCTGACCGCTCAGGAGGTGTTCGCCGAGCGCCGCGCGAACTGCCTGGCCTTCACGCAGCTCTTCATCGGACTCGCGCGCTCGGTCGGGGTCGAGGCCTACTTTCTGCAGGTCCGTGACGTCGAGCGTTTTGAGCGAGAGGGCGACCTCGTCATCCTCTCGGACCACGTCGCGGTCGGCTTCGGCCCGACCCACGACATGCGCATCATCGATTTCGGCCAGGCGCAGGCGGAGTACCAGTCCCTGCAGATCCTGTCGGATTTCACCGCCGTCGCGCTCTTCTACTCGAATCTCGGTACCGACGCTCTGCGTCTCGGCGATACCGCGGGGGCGGCCCGCTGGCTCGAGCAGGCGGTGAAGATCGATCCCGATCTGCCGGACGCCTGGGTCAATCTCGGAGTCGTCCATCGCCGCTCCGGAGACCCAATCGCTGCGGAGCGCTCTTACCGTCGCGCGCTCGAGGCGGATCCCGGAGCTTCGTCGGCTTACAACAATCTGGCGGCTCTCCTGCGCATGCAGGGGAAGGAGGCCGAGGCGAGCGAGCTGCTCGAGCTCGCGGCGGTGCAGAACTCGCGCAATCCCTTCGCCTACACGGCCCTCGCCGAGTACAACGCGCGCCACGGTCGCAGCGATGAAGCGATGAAGTTCTTCCGTCGAGCGGTCCAGTTGGGAGAGGATCAGCCCGACGTTCTCGCGGCCTACGGTCTCTTCCGGCTGTCGCAGGGCGAGCGACGGGCCGCTGAACGACTGCTGCGACGTGCCCGCAAGATGGACTCGACGGCGTCTCGCGTTGTGCTTCTGGAGCGCCGTCTCTCGGGATCGGGGTAGCGGATGAGCGATGCAGACGCGCGACGGCAAGAAGAGTGGCGCCTCTGGATCGATACCGGCGGCACCTTCACCGACTGCTTCGCGACGGATCCTGCAGGAGAGCTGAGCCGTCTCAAGGTGCTGAGCAGCAGCCGCCTGCGAGGCCGACGCCGCGGCGGAACGGGTCGAGAGGTCGTCCTGCCGCTGGCGGTCTCGGGGGACGACGACCTCTTTCGCGGCTATGTCGTAGCCGAGATTGGCTCTTCCGATGGCGTGCGGGTCACCGCTTCGCATGGAGAGCTCCTGACCCTCGAACGCGACCTCGATGCGCAAGAGCTCGAACTCGTCTCGCCGGAGGAGGCTCCGGCGTTCGCGGCCCGGCTCCTGACCCGCACGCGGCTCGGCGAGCACCTGCCGCCCTCGACCCTTCGTCTGGCGACGACCAAGGGTACGAACGCTTTGCTCGAGCGAGCCGGTGACGAGGTCGGGCTCGTTGTGAACCGCGGTTTCGCCGATCTGCTGGAGATTGGCGATCAGGCTCGGCCCGACCTCTTCGCCCTGGCCATCGAGAAGCCGAAGCCCTTCTATCGGCGGGTGCTGGAAATCGACGGTCGACTCGATGCCCAGGGCGGCGTTCTCGAAGCGCTTGACGACGAGGCCGTCGTGGCCGGGCTCCAATCGCTCCGCTCGGAACGGGTGGGCGCCCTCGCCGTCGCCCTGCTGCACTCCTACAGAAACCCCGCGCACGAGGAGCGGGTGGGCGCTCTCGCCCGTGCCGCGGGTTTCGAGTCGATCAGCCTCTCGAGCGTTCTGGCCCCTTCCATCAAGATCGTGCCTCGAGCGCAGACCGCCGTCGTCGATGCGTACCTCGGCCAGATCGTACGGGGCTATCTGGACAGCATCGCCAAGAGTCTCCAGGCCGGCGCCGGTGGAACGCGGGTGCAGGTCATGACGAGCGCTGGAGGTCTCTCCGAGCACGATCACTTCACTCCCAAGGACAGTCTTCTTTCGGGGCCGGCCGGCGGCGTCGTTGGTGCTGCCGGCGCAGCGGCCGCGGAGGGTTGGAGACGTCTCCTCACCTTCGACATGGGAGGCACCAGCACCGACGTCGCCCGCTACGACGGCGACTACGAGTATCGCTTCGTACAGCAGGTCGGCGATGCGACGATCGTCGCTCCGGCCCTGGCGATCGAAACCGTGGCGGCGGGCGGCGGCTCTCTCTGCTGGCAGCAGGATCGCGCCCTGAGAGTCGGTCCTCAGAGCGCGGGCGCTCAGCCGGGCCCTGCCTGCTACGGAGCTGGGGGAGGGCTGGCGATCACCGACGTCAACCTGCTTCTCGGACGGATCGATCCTGCGCAGTTCGAAGTGCCCTTGGACGTCTCGGCCGCACGTCGCGCGGCAGAGTTGCTGCGGGCAGAGCTCCCAGGGCTCGCGCTCGAGGAGATGCTCGCTGGACTCCTGCAGATCGCCAATGAGCGCATGGCCGATGCCATGCGCAAGGTTTCCGTGCGCCGCGGTTTCGATCCGCAGGAGTACTCGATGGTGAGCTTCGGTGGCGCTGGAGGCCAGCACGCGTGCGGCGTCGCCGGCGTCTTGGGGATCGTCCGAGTGCTGGTTCCGAAGGACGCGAGCCTCTTGAGCGCGCAAGGCCTCGGCAGGGCTCGCTCCGAGCGCTTCGCTCAGCGCCAGATTCTCCGGCCCCTGAGCGCCGTCGGCGATCTGGACGCCCTCTTTCGAGAGCTCGACGAGGAGGCTATGACTCTTCTCGAACGAGACACGCGGACGGGTGAGCCGCTCGAAGTGCGTCGCCGCACGGTCTCCCTGCGGTTCGCCGGTCAGGACTCCTCTCTCGAGATCGCCTGGCCGGAGAGTGTCGAGCGCCTGGTAGCCGACTTCGAGGATCGGTACCGCACGGTCTTCGGCTACCTGCCCGGGCGGCGTGATCTCGAAGTCGCCGCGGCGCGCGTCGTCGCTTCGACGCTCGACCCTTCACCATCGGGGAGTGCTGGAGGGGCACCGGTCTCCGAAACGCCGGTCGCGCGCGAGGTCTTCTTCGACGGAGCCTGGCGCGCGGTGCCGTGCGTCGCACGAAATGCGCTGACGGGCTCGCTGGCGGGGCCGGCGCTCATCACCGAACGACACAGTGTCACCGTCGTCGAGCCGGGCTGGAGCGCCAGGACAGGCCGCAGCGGCGGCCTCATCCTGGAGAGGCTCTCCTCAGACGGAGACGCCTGACGAGCGCGCCGGCGGTCAGCCCAGCTCACGCACCTCGAGCTCGCCCTCGCCGTAGCGGGCCCTGAGCACCTTCTTGTCGAACTTGCCGACGCTCGTCTTCGGCACTTCTTCGATGAAGCTCCAGCGCTCGGGGAGCCACCACTTGGCGACGCGGTCCGCGAGAAAGGCACGCAGAGCTTCGGGGCTCGCCTCGGCTCCGTCGTCGAGCACGATGCAGGCCAAGGGACGCTCGTCCCAGCGCTCGTCGGGGACGCCGACGACGGCCGCCTCGACGACCTCCGGGTGAGCCATGAGCTCATTCTCGAGGTCGACCGACGAGATCCACTCGCCGCCCGACTTGATGACGTCCTTGGCGCGATCGGTGATCTGTACGAAGCCCTTGGCGTTGACGGAGCCGACGTCGCCCGTGCGTAGCCAGCCGTCGTGGAACTTCTCGGGGTCCGGATCCAGGTGGTAGGAACCGGTGATCCAGGGGCCGCGGACTTCGATCTCGCCGACCGCCTCGCCGTCCCAGGGGAGCTCCTCGCCGTCGTCGGCGACGATGCGCAGCTCGACGCCGGGGATGATGCGGCCGGTACGGCAGCGCCAGTCCATGGCCTCGTCGTCGGCGACTCCCTTGGGCGGAAAGGCCATTGCGCCGAGCGGACTGGTCTCGGTCATTCCCCAGCCCTGGATGATGCGCACTCCGTGCTTCTCTTCGAAGGCTTCCATGAGCGAGCGCGGTACGGCGGAGCCGCCGCAAAGGACCGTGCGGAAGGAAGAGAAGTCGACGTCGTGGCTGTCGGCATAGCGCAGCATGTCGTTCCAGATGGTCGGCACCGCGCCGCTGATCGAAGGCCTCTGCTCGGCGATCATGCGACACAGGGGTTCGGCCTGCAGGAAACGGTCGGGCATCAGCATGTCGGCGCCGACGAACCAGCAGACGTGCGGCAGGCCCCAGGCATTGGCGTGGAACATGGGCACGATGGCCAGCACCATGTCGGCTTCGCTGAGACCGAGCGCGGCGCCGGAGCTGACGCCGAACGCGTGCAGCACCGAGGAGCGGTGGGAGTAGACGACGCCCTTGGGGTTGCCCGTCGTACCGCTCGTGTAGCACATGGCCGCGGCGGCACGTTCGTCGATCTCGGGGAAGTCGGCGTCGGTCGGCTGGCCGTCGAGGAGCTCTTCGTAGCGGTGCAGAGTGATGCCTTCGCGCTCGAGCGGCGAAGCGTCTCCTGGACCGACGACGATGATGTGCTCGACCGTCTCGAGATCGCCGAGGACCTGAGCCAGCAGCGGAATGAGGCTGTCGTCGATGATGACGACTTTGTCCTCCGCGTGATTCACGACGTAGGTCAGCTGCTCAGGGAAGAGGCGGATGTTGAGTGTGTGGAGGACCGCACCCATGCAGGGAATCGCCATGTACGCTTCCATGTGCTCCTGGTTGTTCCAGGAGAACGTGCCGACGCGATCACCCTCCTGGACACCGAGCCCTCGCAGCGCATGAGCGAGCTGGCAGGCGCGATCGGCGACCTCCGCGAAGGTGCCTTCGCGCGGGCCCCCTTCGCCGTACGTGACGATGCGACTGTCGGCGTAAACCTTGCGCCCGTGATCGAAGATGAACCGCAGCGTCAGCGGAAAGTCCTGCATCGTGCTTTGCATGAGATTCTCCTGTGGGAACCGTTCGCGGCGTCCACGAACTCTGAAAAAGGAGCGAATTTGCGCGGGATCGTACTACGGCGCTCGACTCGACGGCTGCCGGAGTCGCCGACGCGCCATAGACTGACACCGATGACCGGGCCTTCTCGACAGCACGCAGCCGTGCGCAACGAGCTCTTCCGCAACCGCTTTTCGGCGATCGCCGAGGAAATGGGGGAGATGCTGCAGCGCATGGCGCTCTCGACGAACGTGAAGGAGCGCTTGGACTTCTCCTGCGCCCTGCTCGACGAGCGCGGGCGACTCGTCGTCAATGCGCCGCACATTCCGGTCCACCTCGGCGCGCTCGGCGTCTGCGTGCGCCGCGTCGCGCACGAGCTCGAGCTGCAGCCGGGCGACGTCGTCGTGACGAACCACCCCGGCTACGGCGGTTCCCATCTGCCGGACGTCACGCTGATCACGCCGATCTTCGTCGGCGAGCGCCTTCTCGGCTTTGCCGCGAGTCGCGCTCACCACGCCGAGCTGGGTGGCGTTCGACCCGGGTCGATGCCCCCGCATGCGACGCGGCTGAGTGAAGAGGGCATCGTGCTCGAGCCTTTCAAGCTGGTCATCGGAGGGCGATCGAACTACGAGGAGATGGAGAGGCGCCTGTCGGATTCGGCGTATCCGTCGCGCTCGCCGGAGGAGAACCTCGCCGACCTGCGGGCGGCACAGGCAGCGAACCAACGCGGAGCAGAGGCTCTGCGGGCGCTGGCTCGCGAGCACGGCGCCGAGACGATCGCTTCGCAGATGCAGGAGCTCTTCGAGCGGGCCCGACGGCGCACTGCGGCGCGCCTGATGGATTGGATCGGCCTCGACGAGACCGTCGTCGAGCGGCTCGACGACGGCAGTGAGCTTGCCGTCCGCGTTGAGGTGTACGCCGGAGACGAGGGCGCACGCGCACGCTTCGACTTCGAAGGTACGGCGACGCAGCACCCAGGCAACTTCAACGCCACGTCGGCGATCGTTCGCAGCGCGGTGCTCTACGTCCTGCGCCTGGCGGTCGACGAGCCCCTGCCGCTCAACGAGGGCATGCTCGCCGACGTCGAGCTGCTGCTGCCGCCGGGATCGATGCTCGATCCTCACTTTCCGGAGGACCCCGCGGAGTGTCCCGCCGTCGTCGGCGGCAACGTCGAGACGAGCCAGCGCCTCGTCGACGCGCTGATTCGGGCACTGGGACTCATGGCCGGCTCGCAGGGCACGATGAACAACGTCATCTTCGGCACGAATCGCTTCGGTTACTACGAGACGATCTGCGGCGGTGCCGGAGCGAGCGAGGGGTGTGTCGGCGCCTCGGCCGTGCAGGTGCACATGACCAACACCCGGATGACGGACCCCGAGGTCCTGGAACTGCGGTACCCCGTGCGGCTCGAGGAGTTCCGGGTGCGCCGGGGCTCCGGAGGGCGGGGGCGCCACCAAGGCGGCGACGGTTGCTTGCGCGCGATTCGTTTTCTCGAAGCGGCGGAGCTCTCCGTGCTGACGCAGCACCGCGTCGAAGAGCCCTATGGTGGCGAGGGAGGGGAGCCCGGTGACCGAGGTCGGCAGTGGATCGAGACGGTCGACGGTCGGCGTGTCGATCTGGGCCCCAGCGATGCGGTCGAGGTCAGCGCGGGTGATCGTCTCGTCATCGAGACGCCGGGCGGCGGCGGCTGGGGAAGAGCCGACGCCGAGTAGATGCTCTCCGTCAGGCCTGCGGCGCGAGCGCGCTTGGGATGCGCACGGCCAGAGTCAGCGTGCGCGCCGCCATGAGCATCACCATCGCGATCCAGAGGACCGTTGGTCCGCCGCCATAGGCCGCCCAGAGTGCCAGAGGGCCGAAGCCGAGGAGAGCGCTCGCAAGCATCGCGTTGCGCAGCGTACGGCCCGCGGTGAGGCCGAGGAAGAAGCCGTCGAGAATGTAGGCGAAGGCGCCGAAGGCGAGGGTCGGCACGAGCCACCAGCGCCAGCTGGTCGCCAGCCCGACGACCTCGTCGTGTGACGTCAGCAGCCCGAAGACCCAGCGCGGAGCCAAGAGCGTCGGGAGCAGCACGAGCCAGGCAAAGGCCTCGCCGGCGATCAGGCTGAGGCGCAGCACCTCCCTGAGCTTCGAGCGATCACCGCGCCCGAGCTCGCGACCGGCGAGACTCTCGGTCGCGTAGGCCGCTCCGTCGATGAAATACGAGCCGATCGAGAGGATGCGGAGCAAGAGCGTGTTGGCGGCCAGCGCGACCGTGCCGAAGAGGGCGCTCAAGTTGGTGAAGACAGCGAAAGCGGAGACGAGGAGCAGGGTTCGCACCAGCAGGTCGAGATTCAGCTGTGCAGTACTGCGGTCGCGTGCCGCTGCGAGCAGCTCGGTTGGCCGGGCTCCGGAGCCCGGCCAGGAGCGCAAGACGAGGAGAACGGCAAGAAGGGCCATGAGCCCCTGGGCGAGGGCGCTCGCCAGGCCGGCGCCGTAGGCGGCCCACCCGAGACGCAGAATGAACCAGTAGTTGAGGGCGACGTTGGTCAGGTTGGCGACGACGGTGAGCAGGAGCACGCGGCCGCTCTGCTCGCGGCCCAGGAACCAGCCGACGAGGACCAGGTTCAAGAGTGCAGCCGGAGCTCCCCAGATGCGGCCGCGAAAGTAGTCGCGGCCGGCGGCCTCGACTTCGGGAGTGCCGCTCAGCAGGCGGAACGAGGCACCTTCGAGCAGTGGAGCCAGCAGCAGAGTCGCAAGGCCTAACCCCAGCGCCCAGACGACGCCGCGAGCCAGAGTTCCCTCGACGGCGCGGTCGTCGCCGCGCCCCTGAGCCTGTGCCGTCTGCCCGGTCGTGGTCATGCGCAGGAAGCCCAGGCCGAAGAAGAGGTAGTCGAAGATGAGCGATGCCAGGGCCACACCGGCGAGAAAGCGCAGCTCCGGCAGGTGACCGAGCATCGCGGTGTCGACGAGCCCGACGAGTGGGATCGTCAGGTTCGAAGCGATGTTGATCAGGCACAGACGCCAGAATCGAGAACGCAGGGACGGGGTGGGCATCGGCGCATGCTAGCCTCACAGCCGTTCCCACGAGCTAAGAGATTTGAGCGCTTCCCAGGAAACATCGCCGTCGCCGGACGAGCGCGGCGCCCGCCCGCTCTGGGCGCGCATCGACCGGCTGTCCGGCGTGCTCGGAACCCTCGCTTCCTGGCTCGCTCTCCTGATGATCCTCGTCGGTGCATTCAACGCGCTGGCGCGCTACCTCGGTCGCTTCACGGGCGTCGACCTGAGCTCCAACGCCTACCTCGAGCTGCAGTGGTACCTCTTTTCGCTCGTCTTCCTCCTGGGCGGGTCGTACGCGCTGAGCCGAGACGCGCACGTGCGCGTGGACGTCTTCTATTCCCGCCTCTCCGAGAGGGCGAAGGCGTGGATCGACCTGCTCGGCGGCCTGCTCTTCCTGCTGCCGTTCACTGTTTTCGGTTTCTGGGTGTCGATCCCCTCGGTTCGCAACTCCTTCGCCGTGCGTGAGGTCTCGCCAGATCCGGGCGGACTCTGGCGTTGGCCGATCAAAGCGGTGATCCTCGTCAGCTTCGCCCTGCTCTTCCTTCAGGGCGTTGCGGAAGTGCTGCGCAATCTCGAAAAGGTGCGCGGCGGTCCGACTTCCGACGCGGAGGAGGACGGATGAGCGGCGGTCTTCTCGGGCCGCTGATGTTCGTGGTCGTCTTCCTGTTCATCTTCGTCGGCTATCCGGTCGCCTTCGCGCTCGGCGGCACGGCGCTGATCTTCGCCGTCGTCGGTGTGCAGGCGGGCTACTTCGAGTGGACGCTGATGTACGCCTTTCCAGAGCGCGTCTTCGGTGTCATGTCGAACTACGTGCTGCTCGCCGTGCCTTTCTTCATCTTCATGGGCACGATGCTCGAGAAGTCACGGCTCGCCGAAGACCTATTGCGCACGATCGGACTGCTTTTCGGGCGACTGCGAGGAGGCCTGGCGCTGGCCGTGGTCTTCGTCGGCGCGCTGCTTGCGGCCGCCACGGGCGTCGTCGGGGCATCCGTCGTGGCGATGGGCATGATCTCGCTGCCGGTGATGCAGCGCTACGACTACTCGCCGCAGCTGTCGACCGGCATCATCACGGCCGCCGGCACGTTGGGCCAGATCATCCCGCCGAGCGTCGTGCTTGTCGTGCTGGCGGACCAGATGGGCATCTCCGTCGGCGACCTGTTCATCGGTGCCCTGATCCCAGGTTTGATGCTCGCTGGCTTATACGCCTTCTACGTTGCCGGCGTGGCGCTCTTCGTCCCGGAGGCAGCGCCAGCTCTTCCGGCCACCGAGCGCGAGGTGACCGGTGTGGAGCTCGCCGGCAAGGTGGTCAAGGTGCTGCTGCCGCCGCTCTTCTTGATCCTGCTCGTGCTCGGCAGCATCTTCGCCGGCATCGCCACGCCGACCGAGGCCGGAGCCCTGGGCGCCGTCGGCGCGATGATCCTCGCGGCCGTCAATCGCCGTCTCGATCGCAAGGCGCTCAAGGAGACGATGGACGAGACGACGCGACTCACGTCGATGGTCGTCTTCCTCCTGCTGGGCTCGACCGCGTTCGCGCTCGTCTTTCGCGGTCTCTACGGCGACATCTGGATCGAAGATCTGCTGACGAACTTGCCGGGCGGCAAGATCGGCCTGCTCGTCGTCGCCAATCTGGCGATCTTCATCCTCGGCTTCTTCATCGACTTCTTCGAGATCGCCTTCATCATCGTGCCGCTCATCGTGCCGGCAGCACGACTTCTCGGCATCGACCTCGTCTGGTTCGGCGTGATGATCGCCATGAACCTGCAGACGTCCTTTCTCACGCCGCCCTTCGGCTTCGCGATCTTCTATTTGCGCGGTGTCTCGCCACCCGAGATCAAGACGACGCAGATCTACCGAGGCGTCGTGCCGTTCATCATCATTCAGCTGATCGGGCTGGCGTTGATTATCGCGTTTCCTGAGATGGTGACGGGGTTGCTGGGAGAGAGGTAGAGGCAGCGCTTGAAGTGGTCTATGCTTCTAGAGCATATGCCGGTAGATTCAAGAGTGAAAGCGGGAGAGCGGTGAGAGGGGCCAAGCTGCTCGGTTTTCTGTGCCTTTTGGCAACACTGGCGAACACATCAAAGCCTTTGTTTGCTGTGCGCATCGAACCGCTGGATCCTCAAGTGCAGCGCCCAGGGGGAGGAACCTTCGGCTCGCGCACGCTCTTTGACGCGCGCGGCCAGCGATATGTCTTTGCCACCAGGTTCGATTCTCCGCCGCACGAGCTGGTTCTGGTGGAGAACGGCAGGGCGACGATCGTCGCGGACGAGACGACGACCGTCCCGCAGGGAGGAGCTACGTTCACCGCGTTCGTGAGGGCCGATCTACTGCCGGAGGGAGTTGCCTTCATCGCCATCGACTCGGCTGGAGAGCGGAGGCTCTACCGCTGGCGTTCGGGATCCCTCGACTCTGTCGTAGCTCCGAGCGATCTCGGCGGAACAGCCGACTTCGCCACCTTGCAGCAGAGTGGCGGCGATCTTTACTTCGTCGACAAGGGCTCGCTGTATCGCTTCTCGCCGTCTGGAACTCTCGATCGGCTCTTGTCTTCGGGCGACACGCTACCCAACGGGTCCGTCGTTCAGTCCATTTCGGGGAGGGTCTTGGAAGGGAGCCAGGATCTCGTCGTGGCGAGAGTGAGCACGAATCTGGGCTCCGCTCTGATCGCTCGGCACTCTGCGACCGACTCCCTGAGCGTGGTCGTCGACGAAATGACGACGCTTCCAGGGCAGACCGCCCCTTGGGCAGACGACTCACTTTTCTTTCCGTCCTTCTCGGTCGACGGCGAACAGGTTGCCTTCGTGCACATGCGGCAGAACTTCGATCTAGAGAGGACCTGCCAGTCGGGGGTATACCTGTGGGAGAACGGCGGTTTCACTCAGGCCCTGAGCCGGGCTGACCGCCACCCAGAAACGAACGTTCCGTTCGAGTGCTTTCTTGCTGCGTACGTTGGCGGTGGTCAGCTGTGGTTCCAAGGCGCTACGGTCGCGTCTTTCGGGGGCCCGACTGTCCTGCTGCCTACGCAAGGCGAGCTCTTCGCGACCACGAATCAGGGCGTCCTGCGAGTCTTGACGGCATTGGACGATCGGTTCACCGGCTCTTTGTTTTTGTACTCCACGCAGCTCGGCGATGACAGGGCGTTCATGAACCTGTGTTTTGGCGACCATACGCGGCTGGACTGTAGTTTGTACTCGGTCGACTTTGACTCGCTCGTCGTCGGAGTTCCGTCGCTCTCCTGGATCGGTGTTCTGTGCTTTGCTGGCCTCCTCGCCGCCGTGGCGACCCGGTCGCTGCGCGCGTCGTGAGCTTCTGGTTCGAAAGGCCCGGCGACTTGGCACGCTGGTTCGCGATTGGGCTTGTCCTGTCGTCTTGGCTCGTCCCAGGGGTTCCTCTTGCGAGTCAGGCGACCGCTAGTCAGCAGAAGAGTCGCCTGCCTTGGCAGCGTCTCGTGGATCACACGGTAAGCCGTCCTGATGGAGGGACCTTCGAGCTCGGAGGCTTCGGCATCGATGCGAAAGGTGACCGGTTGCTGTTCACTCATCTCCGCCCAGGGGCGGCGGGGATCGAACGGGAACTCTGGCTTCGTGACGGTGGTCAGTTTCTTCGGATCGTGGACACGACGATGTTGATTCCCGATGGCTCCTCGAGATTTGTTCACTTTGATGCCGCGAATCTTGTCGAGGAAGGACTCGTCTTTGCCGCGATGAGCTCGGCCGCGTCGGGATCTATCGATGGAGGGACGGGGCTCTTTCGGTCTGGCAGGATGAGAAATCGCTGGGAGAGCGGCTGGGGGTTCGCTACATGGACGACTTTCGCGGTGGCGTGGCTCTGACGGATACCGCTGTTAGCGATCAAGAACTCCACGCCGTGCGGTGGGTCGACGCGAGCGGTGCGCATCGCTTCGTCGCGAGGGAGGGAGACACGGCGCCGAATGGCGGCGCCTTCGTACGATTCTGCACGCTCAAGGCCAGTGATGACTGGGTCGTTTTCGAGGCAGAGACGGCCGCTGGATCCGGTCTCTTTGCCTGGGATCCTGTCGGAGGACTTCGGTCTTTGGTAGATCAGACGACCCCAATCCCCGGCCTGGGAACCGGCTACTTGCCACCAGATCTCACCCCGAGGTCAGATTCGCCGTTCGCCGTGGTCGGCCGGAAGCTGGCGTTTGTGCAGAACCGGATCCGAGCCACGAGCGACCCTTTGGAGGTGAGATGCCAGGGGGGAGTCTTCCTCTGGGAGGAGGGGAGCCTGAGTGAGGTGGCTTCCAACCGGGATCGAAGCCCTGAACTCGATGAGAAACTCCATTGTTTTTTCGCGGTCTTTCTCGGGGCGCACGACCTCTGGTTTCGTGCGACGACCTACACGGTCGACGGAGGGCCTACCGTACGAATGCCGTCGTACGGAGAGATGCTCCGCCGCCGAGGTACCCGCCTCGAGCGGCTTTTGGGCTTCCGAGACGAGGCGTTAGGCGAGTCACTTTGGGAATTCACTCCGCTACTACTGGAGGACCGGGCGGTGTTCTACTTGGGAGTCAACAGTGGAGGGAGGAGCACCATCCGCTTTGGTTTGTACGCGGCCGAGTCGTTTGGAGCAACACCTGTACCGACCGGCAGTGATCTTGGAGTGGCTCTTCTTGTGCTCGTCCTCATGGCCTTGGGGATTCGACGGATCCGCGGATCGATCTAGGCGTTTGCGAGCTGCTTGCGTGATCCCAAGGCGATTGTGGGGCTGGCTCAGCACCGATGGAGAGTTGTCAGAGGATGCGCGAAGAGCCGTGGCTGCCGGAGGGAACGGGCATGAGGCAACAGTCAAAGGGCAGGGGATGAAGCGGCTGACAAACAGTTGGCAGCGGTTGGCTCCACTCACTGACCTACCTCGCGAAGGATTCACCGCGATTGCGCTGGCTTCCATGGTGGCTATCCTGATTGCGCCGAGAGCCAGAGGGCAGTCACCCGCTTCGCGCGCTCCCGCGGTCGAGGAGGTCAACTTCAGCAGGCTTGCTCAACGCGGGAATCTAAGGATGTCGGGCCGTTGGTTCGTTATCGGTTCTCCTCGGCCTCACATCGAATCGACCCCGCTTTCTGGCCGCGAAGTCCATGTGGTTGTTGCTGGAGGTGATGGTGGCCTCTCCGCTCTGGATCCCTAGAGGACACCGCAGCCGTTTCCGGCCTGTCGGCAGGCTCTCATCGTATGAGAGTCTCGATTCGTTTGGGGGCTCGTGATCCTGTGGAGTGCGGTTCGGTCGACTTCATAGCGCCAACGATTGTCCCCGCGGCGTCTCCTCTCGGCAGCGCGCTCTTGGCGCTTCTTTTGATGGCTGGTGGGGCGGCACTTCTTCGATCGCTTTCAAGCTAGCGCGATGGTGGCTAGCCGGCGAGGCCTAAGACCGATCTAAGGCTGCCTGGGCCTTGTGCCCCTTCCCGAGCTGGGGAGGGGCGGCCGAAAGATAGGGCGAGCCTGCAAGGGCTGCCCCCAAGAGCGTCAAGTGGGCACAGGGCTCGTCGGTTCTCTGCCGGCAGAGCGGAGCCGCGGCTTGAGCAGTAGAAGCTCAACGCGTCAGCTTCGAGATCACGACAATCCTCCCGACGATGTGGTCGTTGAGCCCCTCGAGATCTTCGGCGGGCACCCACCACTCGGTATGGTGTTTTGCTCCAACGCACTTCACGTCGCGTTGATCCATGAACTCTTTCGCCACCTCGAAGCGTTTACGTAGCCGACGCCGGACTCGGCGACGTTCCAGCGAGTGACTTCTTCGGCGTGCTCCTCGTTCGTGGCCGGATAGACGATCGGTGCTCTGGGAGCCGGGGTGGCCATCTTCGGAAGGCCGATGCAGCGACGAGATCGATACAGCGTGGCGGTTTCTCGCGCGCTCATCTGGCTCGGCGCCGCCTAGCGCGCGAAGGCGAACAACTTGCGGCGAGTCTCTCTAAGTGATGCCTTCATGTCCTCCGGTGGCAGGCTGCGGGGTTCGGAGGGTCGACACGTCGCTTATCCGAGCGAACCGGCCTTGGCCTTCTGGATGGGATCCGCCGCACTGTAGTATGCTTCTGAAGCATGAGAATGGCAAAGACCAGACCGGTAAATCTAAATCTGTGAACAAGTCTCGTGCCTTCTGCATTTGCTCGTTCGGGCTCGGCTGCCTCCTGGCGGCAGCACAGCTCACGGCACAAGGGACCACTGGAGCGGGCCCCGAGTGGAGACGGATCGTGGACTCCGGCTGGCCGCACCCCGACGGTGGATCGTTCACCGTCGACCGGTTCAGGCTGGATGCGGAGGGCGATCGTGTCGCGTTCATTCACCGTGAGACGTCCGCCGGTGGTCTCTCGACGCGGCGCGGAGTTTGGCTCAGCGATGGGCTGACGTTCGTTCTCGTCGCCGACACCGCAACGCTGGTGCCCGGCGGGACGGAGACGTTCCTCTCGTTCGGCGAAATCGTTCTGCTCGAGGACGGAGTCGCGTTCCTTGCCGGCGACTCAGCCGGCGGTGCGGCGCTTTACCGTTGGAGCGGTGGCTCGACCTCGCTTTGGCTGCCTCTGGACTTCCTCGGTGCCAGTCCCGAGTTGCGCGTCTTGAAGGCCTTCCGCAGTGGTGTCGCTTTAGCCAGCTTCTCCTCGACGGATCCAATGCTCATTTTCTGGGTCGACGGCGCCGGCACACGCCAGATCGTGGCTCGCGAGGGAGACTCGGCGCCAGGTGGAGGCACCTTCACCGACTTTCGCGCGCTGGAGACCAGCGTTGCATGGGTCGTCTTCGAAGCACGAACCACCTTGGGCGAAGGTCTCTTCGCCTGGGAGCCGGAGGCAGGACTGCGCGCTGTGGTCGATCAGGACACGCTCCTTCCCGGGTTGGGACCCTATGAGCAGGCGGAGCGCTTCCAGGGCTGGCAGTCGACGCTCTCGGTGCGCGACTCGCAGGTGGCTTTCGTTCAGAATCAGAACGTGGCTCCTTCGTTTCGATGCCGAGGAGGCGTCTTCGTCTGGGAGCTGGGGCGCGTCCAGAAGATTGCCGACAACACCGATCTGAGCCCCACTGATGGCGAGTCTCTGGAGTGCTTTTACGACGTGCACTTCGGGCCTCGGGAGCTGTGGCTTCGCGCGTCCACCGACTCAATCATAGGCGGGCCGTCGATCCCGATGCGCACGCCGGGAGAAGTGCTGCGCCGTGATGGTGAGGATTTGGTGCGCATCCTCGGTCCGGGAGATGAGATCGACGGAGCGCAGATCTTCACTCATCAGCCCCTTGTTGTCGGTGATCGCGCGGTCATCCTGATCGATTTTTATGGCTCACCGCCGTTTCCGCGCAACGAGCCGGGAATCTTCGAATTGACGACTGCGGGCGTGCCTTCCCCCGTGCCAGGTCTTCGACTCTCCGGAGTGGGTCTTCTCGTGCTGCTCGTGGGCTGGGCCGGGTCGAGGCTTCTGCGCTGACCCGGACCGCAGCTCGGCGGTTCCGTTCGGACCACAGCGCCGCCGCGCGGGTCAGCGCCCGAAGGCAAAGCTCGCGTAGGCCATCTCGGCTCTGCTGAACCACTCGTAGCTCGACGAACGCATTGCCTTCCAGGAGTCGTAGATCTTCCGGTAGGTCGGGTCCTCGGACGCCTCCTGCTCGAGGATCGCTTCGGCCTGCGTCTGCGCGGCCTCCATGATGTCCTGGGCGAAGGGGCGCAGCTGCACGCCGCCTTCGACGAGGCGGGCGAGCGCGGCGGGGTTCTCGGCGTCGTAGCGGCTGAGCATCGTCATGTTGGCTTCGTAGGCGGCCGCCTCGAAGACCTCCTGGTACGCGGCCGGGAGCTTCGCCCAGTCGTCCTGATTGACGTAGATCGAGAGGTTGGGGCCTGGCTCCCACCAGCCTGGGTAGTAGTAGTACTGGGCGACGCGCTGGAAGCCGAGCTTCTCGTCGTCGTAGGGACCGATCCACTCGGTCGCGTCGATGGCGCCGCGCTCGAGGGCAGGGTAGATCTCGGAGCCCGCGAGCGTCTGTACGGTGACGCCGAGCTCGGCCATCACCTCGGCGCCGTGGCCGGGGATGCGCATCTTGAGACCGCGCAGATCGGCGAGCGAGCCGATTTCGCGACGGAACCAGCCCCCCATCTGCGTGCCGGTATTGCCGCCCGGGAAGCTGCGCACGTTGAAGTCCGAGAAGACCTCCTGCATCAGCTCGAGGCCGCCGCCGTGGTAGAGCCATGCGTTCTGCTGCCGGGCGGTCAGGCCGAAGGGCATCGCCGTGTCGAAGGCGAGCGCCGGGTTCTTGCCTTTGAAGTAGTAGCTTGCCGAGTGACCGATCTGCACCGTGCCCTGTTGCACTGCATCGAGTACCTGCAGTGCGGGCACGAGCTCGTTGGCGGGGTAGCAGCGGATCTGGAAGCGGTCGTCCGTGAGCTTGGCGACGCGCTCGGCGAAGACCTCGGCCGCGCCGTAGATCGTGTCGAGGCCTCGCGGGAAGCTCGAGGCGAGGCGCCAGGTGAGCCGCGGCTTCGTCTGTACGGCCGCCGACTCACCGCCCTCGGAACCGGGCGCACAGCCCGCGGCAGCGGCGGCGGCGCCGACAGCGGCCCCGGTCAGAAATTTTCGGCGAGGAACCGACCTCTCGGATCCCGGCGTTTTCGAAGGCGTGGCGGCGTCTGCGGGGCTCTTGGATCGGCTCATGAACCTTGCTCTCTCCTGACGATCGCCCGACAGAGCGCCGTCCGTGACGTGACGTTTGGGGACCTGTACAGTCTAACGAAGCTAGGACCCCCAAGAGAGCGCCCGTCGAGGGCGTTCGCCATAGCGGCCGAGGCCTCGATCCCGGTTCGCGTTCGCCTCAGGAGATTCCCATGCTGTTCCGGAAACCCATCACTCGCTCGGCAGCAGCGCTGCTCGTCGCGGTTTCCTGCCTTGTTCTTTCGTGCTCGGTGAACCCGGCGACCGGCAAGCGCGAGTTCATGATCGTCAGCGAGGCGCAGGAAATCGCCATGGGGCAGGAAGCCCATCCGCAGATCTTGGCGCAGTTCGGTGTCTACCCGGACGAAGAGCTACAGGAGTACATCTCCCGCTTGGGGAAGGAGCTCGCTGCCAAATCCGAGCGACCGAATCTGCCTTGGACTTTTACGCTGCTCGACGACCCGCTGGTGAACGCCTTTGCTTTGCCGGGCGGCTTCATCTACATCACCCGGGGCATCATGGCGCACCTCAACTCGGAGGCCGAGCTGGTCGGCATTCTGGGTCATGAGATTGCCCACGTGACCGCTCGCCACGGCGCGAGCCAGATGAGCAAGCAGACGTTGGCGCAAATCGGTCTCGTCGCCGGCGTGGTCGCGGCTCCGGAGCTCGCCCAGAACTACGGCGGGCTGGCGCAGCAGCTCACGGGACTCCTCTTCCTCAAGTACGGCCGCGACGATGAGCGCCAGGCCGATGCGTTCGGCTTTCGCTACGCCAAGAACAGCGGCTGGGATCCGCGGGCCCTCGAAGGGGTCTTCGACACTCTCGGTCGCGTTTCGGCCGCGGCCGGCGGAGGAGGCATGCCCGCCTGGGCTTCGACCCATCCCGCTCCTGCGAACCGTAGCGAGCTGATTCGCCAGCAGGTCGCGGCGGAAGGTCTCGGCGAAGGCCAACTACGGGTCGACCGCGACGGCTATCTGCAGCGCCTCGACGGCATGGTCTACGGGGCGGATCCGCGTCAGGGCTTCTTCAGGGAAGGCATGTTCTACCACCCGCAGATGGCCTTCCAGATGCGCTTCCCGCAGGGGTGGCCGACGCAGAACTCGCGTCAGGCCGTGGTCGGCATCAACCCCGATCGCAACGCGATGGTGCAGCTGTCGCTGCGCCGCGAAGAGACCGTGCAGGCGGCGGCGCAGGCTTTCTTCCAGCAGCAGGGCGTCGAGCGGGGACAGCGCTGGGACGGCATGCGTCACGACCCTTCGCTGGCTTACGCCTTCCAGGCGAGCGACGCGCAGGGCGTCCCGCAGCTGGGAGGCATCGTCTCGTTCCTCGAGCAGGGTGACGTGATCCTTCAGCTCATCGGCTACGGCCGTACCGACACGCTCCGCGGGGCTGCGCCGGCTCTGCGCCAGACGCTGGCGAGCTTCGCTCAGCTACGCGATCGTCGCCTGCTCTCGGTGGAGCCGATGCGGCTCGAGGTCCAGAGGGCGCGGTCCGGAACCTCGCTCCAGGCGGTCGCTCGCAACGCGTCCATCGACGCCGCGGATCTCGAGCTGATCAACGCCATGGACGGCGGCGGCTCGTTTCCGAGCGGCTCGCTCTTCAAGACGGTGCGAGGCTTCAATCCTGCTCGCAACTGACGGTGAGGCAAAGGCCTCCTCGGGCGCGACCTCGAGAGCTGCTCAGGCCTCTTCCTGCTCCGCGAGCCAGCGCTCGGCGTCGATCGCCGCCTGGCAACCACTGCCAGCGGCAGTGACCGCCTGACGGTAGATCGGGTCCATCACGTCGCCGGCGGCGAAGACCCCCTCGACGTTCGTCGCTGTCGTCGGGTGCTTCACTTCGAGGTAGCCGACGTCGTCGCTGTCGAGCACGTCCTGGAAGAGCTCGGTGTTGGGACGGTGGCCGATGGCGACGAAGACGCCCTGGCAGGGCATCTCGCTGCTCTCGCCGGTCTGCGTATCCTCGATCGTGACGCCCGTGACCCCGCCCTCTTTGCTGCCGTGAATCTCGGTGACGACCGAGTTCCACTGCCAGGCGATCTTCTCGTTCTTCTGCGCGCGCTCCTGCATGATGTGGGAGGCGCGCAGCTCGTCGCGCCGATGGACGACGGTGACCTTGCTGGCAAACTTGGTGAGGAAGGTCGCTTCCTCCATGGCGGTGTCGCCGCCGCCGATGACCAGGATCTCTTTGTCGCGGAAGAAGAAGCCGTCACAGGTGGCGCAGGCGGAGACGCCGAAGCCCATGAGCTCCGCTTCGGAGTCGAGTCCGAGCTGTTTGGCAGTAGCGCCGGTCGACAGAATGACGGCTTCGGCCGTGCAGGTCCGTCCGTCGGTCGTGATGCGGAAGGGACGTTCGGAGAAGTCGACCTCGGTGACCAGCTCGAAGAAACACTGCGCACCGAAGCGCTGGGCCTGCTCGCGCATCTTGTCGACCAGCTCAGGGCCCATGACGCCCTCGGGGAAACCAGGGTAGTTCTCGACGTCGGTGGTGATCGTCAGCTGACCGCCGGGCTGGCTGCCTTCGAAGACGATCGGCGCGAGGTCGGCGCGGGAGGCGTAGAGCGCCGCGGTCAGGCCGGCGGGGCCCGAGCCGAGAATGGCAAGGCGGTGGTGTTCGATCTCGGTCATTCGTCTCTCTCTGCGGCTCCCGGAGGAGCTTCTGGTCAGTTGGGGGGAGCGGGGGCGAGGAGAGCGCGGGCGACTTCGACGCCGCACGCCTCCATGCCGAAGGTGAGGTTGTCGGCCGCGGCCCAGATCCAGAGGCTCTGGGTCGGTGGATCGAGCTGCAGGTCGCCGACGAGAATCTCTGGCTGTGCGGCAGCGTCCATGCTGCCGAGCAGCTCGGGGCGGAGATCGTGACGGAAGCTGGCGCCGAGAGCGTCGCGAACGACTTCGAGCTCGGGGATCGCGTCGAAGCGCACCTGAAGGGACAGGCCGACCGAGTGGAAGGTGCCAGCGCGAAGAGCCATGAAGCTCGTCGGAGGAGCCGCAGGTGCGGCGATGCCGAGCTGCGTGCTGAGCACGCCTGGGGCCGTGTCCGAGGCGGTCAGGTTGAAGGCTTGTTGTACCGGAAAGACCTCCGGATCGGAGACCCCTTCGAAGGCCAGCATGGCGCGCGTCTGGCCGAGCACCTCGTCCATACCGGCCTGGTCCTTCATCGAGGCCGGCTCGAGCAGCGTCGCGGTGGCCGCGCGGGGCGAGAGCTCCTGCAGTGAGTCGAGGATCGAGGCGACCATGACGACGCCCGGGTGCGGAGCCAGGAGAGTCGCTCCTTCCGCGCCTTCGGGATAGTCGACCCAGGGCAGGAAGGGACGTGCAATGTCTGCGGGCGTATCGCTGGCGAAGAGGACCACGTTGGAGCGTGCCGAGCGAGCCTCGAGATAGGGGCGGGAGTCTTCGAACGAGCCGCCGCAGCAGAAAATGAGGTCGGCATCGAGCTCGCCCTCCGGCTCGAGTCGGGAGACCATCGCCGCCGAGTTGCCGATGTCGGCGAGCACACCGACCTCGCTCTCGTCGGCACTCACCAGGTCGATCGAGCTCAGTCGCAGGCCCTCGGCCGCCGCGAGTCGGTCGCCGAGCTCCTTCGCGATGAGCGTCGTCGGCGACGTCAGGACGACGCGGCTCAAGACTCTTCTCCGGCTTTGACGACTCTCTCCGCGTTGGACGAGCCGCGGCGCAGAAGTCCGCGCAGCCAAGCGGTTGGACCGGAGAGCGCGTAGCTGCCGGAGACCGTCAGAAAGACGCCGGCGGGGGAGAAGGCGAGGGCGAGGATGACCAGGGCGATCGGCACACCGATGCGGAAGCTCCAACGCCGCCGCGGATCGAGCTCCTTGAAGCTGTAGTAGCGAAAGTTGGAAACCATCAGCAGGGACACGAGGACGAGCACCGTCAACAGGAGGCCGCGCGTGAAGGGGCCGGGCTCGCCGAAGCTGGCGAAGTAGAGGACCGAGCCGACGGCGCCGGCGCCGGCGGGGGCCGGGAGCCCGACGAAGAAGCGCTTGTCCGCGACGCGGGTGTTGATGTTGAAGCGCGCCAAGCGCGTGGCGGCACAGACGATGTAGAAGAGCGGCGCGAACCAGCCGATGCGGTCGAGGTGTTCGAGGCCCCAGAGGTAGGCCAGGAGCGCGGGGCCGACGCCGAACGTGATGACGTCGGCGAGCGAATCGTACTCACGGCCGAAGTCCGATTCGGTCTGCGTCACCCGGGCGATTCGGCCGTCGAGTCCGTCGAGGAAGGCGGCGAGGAAGATCAGCAGAATGGCGGGCCGGTAGTCCCCTTCGAGTGCCAGGACGACCGCGTAGAAGCCGAGAGCGATGTTGCCGACGGTGAAGAGGCTCGGCAGCAGATAGGCACCCTTGCGCAGTGCCTTGTCGCGCTGCGGTTTGGTCTGTGTGGAGTCGGTCATTCCTGGTCTCCAGAGTCGCTGATCGGATGCGAAGAGGGATCGGTCGGCATGGCGACGGGAGTCTCGCCGCAGCGGATCCTGTCGCCGACCTTGACGAGCGGCTCGTAGCTCGCAGGCAGAAGGAGATCGACGCGGGAGCCGAACTTGATGACACCGAAGTGCTGACCCCGCGACACTCGATCGCCGGGCTTGAGATACGGCACGATGCGCCTGGCAATGAGTCCGACGATCTGGCGCGTCCCGATCAGGTCACCCTCGGCCCGGCGAATCACCGTCAGATGGCTCTCGTTGATCTCACCGGCTTCGCGATCGAAGGCAGCGACCTTGCGCCCCGATCGATGGGACGAGTGAACGACCTCACCTTCGACGGGGCAACGCTGGACGTGCACGTTGAAGACCGAGAGGAAGGTCACAATGCGGAGGATCTCGCCGCCGACGTTCTCGTCCTCGAAAGGCTCGATCGCCGTGATGACACCGTCAGCGGCCGCCAGAACGATCTCTTCGGGGCCGTCCCAGGAGCGTGCGGGGTCCCGGAAGAAAAAGAGGAAGGCGACGGCGAGCGCGAGGAGAAGCGCAGAGACGAGCCACGACTCCAGAAACGCTGCGACGGCAGCGAGGACGAGGGTCGGCAGCACGAACGGCCAGGCTTCCTTGGCGATCTTCATGGTTCTTCTTCGCGGGCGAATCTGGAGGATCCTATGCGCCGCGCGTCCTGTGGGGAACCTCCTTGGCTCCCCAGCCCGCTTCGTCGTTGCCGACCGGTTCGATCGCTAGAGGGCCTTGCCCCTCGAGTCCTGGGGGAGCGGCGTCCGCGTCAACGAACCGCTCCGGCGGCTCAGCCGGCTTCGGCTCGGATCATCGTTTCCATCTGGTCTTTGAGAGCGAGCTTGTGCACCTTGATCTTCTTTGCCTCGACCTCGTCCTCGGGCACCGGGTCCTGCTTCTGATGCAGGGCGTCGAGCTTTCCTTCGCACTCCTGGTGCTCTTCGTAGAGCTTGCGGAAAGTCTCGTTCGTGTCGATGAGGCTCTTCTTGATCGAGTCGTGATCCATGGATTTCCTCCCTTGTCGGGTCGGTGGTCTCGGATCACTCCTCGTTCGCGGTGCACTGAGCGCTGATCGCGTCAGGCGTCGAACCGAGAGTCCTCGACCTCCAGGCCCTGGGTTCGTAGTAGAGACGCCCTATCGCGTCCGGTCTCGAGGTTCTTCGGCAGCCAACGGGCAGGGCGCTTCCTCGCCTTCGGTGCTCGCGGTTCCGATTCCTCGACGACCATCACTCGTCAGACTACACCTCGACGGCCTGCGGTTTCAACCGACCGACCGTTCGGACGAATCGGCGACTAGAGGATCCGCCGCAGGACCAGAGCGTCGGTCCCATCGGGGTAGTAGCGCGTTCGCTCTCCGACGATTTCGAAGTCGAAGACGTTGCGGTACAACGCCAGGGCGGCGCCGTTGCCACGGCGCACTTCGAGAAAGAGCCGACGAACCGAGCGTGCCGTGAGCTCGCCGACGAGCTCCTTCAGCAGGTGTTGAGCGTGTCCTCGCCGTCGCCGGTCGGGGTGGCAGCAGATCCTCAGGAGCTCGGCTTCGTCGGGGCCGACACACTGCGCCACGGCCGAGGCTGCAAGGGGCAGCTGCTCATCCGGAATGACCCGGACCAGAAGGTGGGGCGCCTCGAGGCAGCTCGCGAGAAGAGCTCCGCTCCAGGGCTCTGAGAAGCAGGCTTCTTCCAGAGCCTCGAGACCAGCCAGGTCCGAAGCTTCGGCGGGGCGCACCGAGGCGCGAGGCGTCATGGCGCGACGCGTGGGCCGCTCTTCGGAAGGGTCGTAGCAGCCGGGCTGAGGTAAAGCGGTTCCGTGAGCCGTGAGAGCTCCCAGTGCAGCGCGCTCTCCGGAAGGCGTCGAGCGGTCAGGCCGGCGAGGTTCTCTACGTCGAGCACGTCGCCTTGGAAGGGTGACGCTCGCGCAAACGCCGAGGCGTCGAATCCCACGAGGCAGCGCGCCCGAGGCAGCTCTTCGCCCTCCTCGTAGCGGACGATCTGGCTGGCGCTCTCTCCCGGCGCAGACCACAGCTGCCCATACCAGGCGCGTCGCTGTGCATCCGCCACGCACAGTGCGGGGAAGATCTTCGAGCAGTAGCTGAGAGCTTCGAGCGTCGGTACGGCCGTCGCACGGACCCCGAGGGCTTGATGGAGTGCGAGCCCGGCAGCCATGCCCACCCGCAGCCCCGTGAAGCTCCCTGGACCCTGTAGCACCACCACCCCCGAAAGATCCGAGGCCTTCAGATTCGCTGCCTCCAACACCTCCTCGAGGAGCTCGATCAGTGCTTCCGAGGACCGCGGCACCGCAGCCCGACGTTGCGTCACCGCAGCGCCGGTGCGCGCGGCGATCGACATGCGGGTCGACCCCGTGTCGAGGAAGAGGAGGGGAGCGTCGCTCATTTCGATCGGATTCTCGGAGCGCTCGTCGGGGGCCGATCACGGCCGACCGAGCGGCACTCGAAGCGTATACTGACTCCGTGTCAGAACCGCAGAACGAGAGCGCCGTGGTGGGCTCTTCCGCCCCGCCGCCGCGCCGGCCTCCGAAGAATGAGCTGACCCCGATGCTTCGACACTACGTCGAGGTGAAGGAGGATTATCCCGGGGCTATCGTCTTCTACCGGATGGGCGACTTCTACGAGCTCTTCTTCGAAGACGCGGTCGAGGCCGCGCCGCTGCTCGACGTCCAGCTCACGGCGCGGCAGAAGGGCACGCCGAGTGAAGCCCCGATGTGTGGCGTTCCTCATCATTCGGTCGAGGGCTACATCGGCAAGCTCGTTCGCGCCGGTCGCAAAGTGGCGATCTGCGATCAGGTCGAGAATCCGGCAGAGGCGAAGGGGCTCGTCAAGCGTGAAGTGACGAGAGTGCTCACACCCGGCACGGTCGCCGAGCCGGAACTTCTCGACGGCCGCCGCGAAAATCTTCTGGCCACGATCCTCTGGCAGGGCGACGAGGGGGCCGCAGCGTTCCTCGAAGTGTCGACCGGCTCCTTCTGGGTCAAGCGCTGGAGCGATCCTCTGGAGGCCTGGGAGGAGCTCAGCCTGGCGGCACCTCGCGAAGTGCTTCTGCGGCCCGGTGCCCTTCCTGAGATCCTCGAAACGCGCCTCGCGGCGTCGTCGATCACGTCGACGGTGCTGGACCCTGCGCAGGTAGAAGGCGGTGAGGCTGCCGATCGGCACCTCGAGGCCGCGCTCGGTGGTGTTTCGTTGCGCGGCTTCGGTCTGACAGGCGGCGAGCTCGCGGTCACGGCGGCGTCGGCAACGCTGCGCTACGCGCGGGAGGCCGCGCGCGTCGATCTCACGCACGTGCGTGAGATCGAGGTCCGGCAAGCGGGCCGCGCCGTGGTGCTCGACGAAACGACGGTGCGCAATCTCGAACTCTTCGCCAGCCTCCGTGACCGCTCCCGCAAGGGGACTCTGCTGCAGGTGCTCGATCACACCGTCACGGGCCCTGGCGCTCGTCGTCTGCGCAGCTGGCTCACCTATCCGCTCTGCGACCGACCCGCCGTGCAACGGCGACAGGAGGCGGTCGCGGAGCTCGTCGGGGATGCGCGGCTGCGCAAGAGCCTGCAGTCCCTGCTCAAGCAGGTGGGCGACCTCGAACGGCTGGCCGGCCGTGCCGTCCTGCGGCGCATGACTCCGCGCGAAGCCGGCGGGCTGCGAGACGGCCTTGGCGTGGTGCCGCAGCTCTTGGAGCTCCTGCGCGAAACCCAGGCCGAGGTCCTCGCGGGACACGGGAGCGCCGATGCACTTCCTGAACTCTTCGCCGATCTCGAGCGTACGCTGGTCGTCGAGCCCGCGGGGGTACTCGGCGGCGGTCCGGTCATCGCCGACGGCGTCTCCGAAGAGCTGGACCGCGTTCGCTCGTTGGCGCGCGACGGCAAAGGTCACCTCGCCAGACTGGAGGCGCGAGAGCGCGAAGCGACGGGCATCTCGTCGCTCAAAGTGCGCTTCAACAAGGTCTTCGGGTACTTCATCGAGATCACCAAGGCCAACGCGGCCAGCGCCCCCGATCGCTATGAGCGGAAGCAGACGCTGACCAACGCGGAGCGCTTCATCACCGAGGAGCTCAAAGAGCTGGAGACGCAGATTCTCGAGGCCGAAGAGCGCCTCGGCGGACTCGAGGCGGAGCTCTTCGCTCGTGTGGTCGAAGGCGTGGGTGTCGAGGCGACGAAGCTGCGTGAGCTGGCGGGCAAGCTCGCTGACGTCGACGCCATCGGTTCGTTTGCCGAAGTCGCCGAGCGGCGCGGCTACTGTCGCCCCCGCATGCTGGACGCTGGTGCCGAGATTCTCCTCGAAGACTCCAGGCATCCCGTCGTCGAGGCGACGACGCGGGAAGACTTCGTTCCGAACGATGCGCTCTTCGACGACGAACAGCAGGTGGTCGTGCTCACCGGGCCGAACATGGGCGGCAAGTCGACCTACCTGCGCCAGGTGGCGCTCATCGTGCTCATGGCGCACGCCGGCAGCTTCGTGCCGGCCTCACGCGCCGAAATCGGGCTCGTCGATCGCATCTTCACGCGTGTCGGAGCTTCAGACGATCTGGCTCGCGGTGAGTCGACCTTCATGGTCGAGATGATCGAGACGGCGAACATCCTTCGCTACGCCACCGATCGAAGCCTGGTTGTGCTCGATGAGGTCGGGCGAGGCACGGCCACGTTCGACGGGCTGTCCCTCGCCTGGGCGATCGTCGAGCACCTTCACGAGGAGGTTGGTGCCAAGACGCTCTTTGCGACGCACTACCACGAGCTGACCGAGCTCGCTTCGCTCCTGCCGAGGGTGACCAATCGCACGATGACGGTGCGCGAGTGGGAGGAGAAGATCGTCTTCCTGCACCGGGTCGAGCCGGGCAGTGCAGACAAGTCCTACGGCATCCAAGTGGCGCGCCTGGCGGGTCTGCCGGAGGCGGTGACGGCTCGAGCGGGCGAAGTGCTGTCGAACCTCGAGAGCGCCGAGTACGACCCGGGTGGCAAGCCGCGTCTCGCGAGGGGCGAGAGCGCTCCGGAGACAGGCGACTCGCAGATGGCGCTCTTCGCCCGGACGGAGGACGTCGTGGCGGAGCTGCTGCGCGAGGTCGATCTCGACCGGATGACACCGCTGGCGGCGCTCAACTTCCTGTCCGCGTTGAAGGAGCGGTTGGGCTAACGAGAGCCTCTCCCCGGGACGTTCGGATCAGAGAGGCTGCGCCCCTACGGAGGCGGGAACGGGGGCGATCGGCGGTCGCACCCGACGGCCGGGAGGCCGATTCGATCGACTGCTGGGGAGACGGCGGTGCCGGGTCGCCGTACAGGAACCGGTCTGCCGAGCGGCCCGTTACTCTCGGGCCCGTTGTCCTCGTGAGCCCCGGGAGCGTTCGAGCCTGCCGAAGAGGTGACCGGTTCGAAGCTCGAGCCGTTCGCCGATCCGACCTTCCCGGCAGAAGCGGTTCGAGTCCTAGAAGGGAATGTCGTCGTCGTCGGCCGGGCCGTAGTTGTCCTGCGGTCCGTCGTGACGCGGAGCCGACGGAGCATCGCCTCGGGATCCGAGCATCTGGAAGTTGTCGCACACGATTTCGGTGCGGTACATCTTCTTGCCGGTTTCCTTGTCTTCCCACGAGTCGGTCTGAAGGCGGCCTTCGACGTAGACCTGTTTGCCGCGGGTCAGGTACTGACCTGCGACCTCGGCCTGGCGGCCCCAGCAGACGATGTTGTGCCACTCGGTCTGCTCTTGACGGTTGCCGTCGCGGTCGCGCCACTTCCGCGTGGTGGCGACGCTGAACTTGGCGAGCGTCTGACCCGACGGGGTCGATCGCAGCTCCGGATCGCGGCCCAGATTGCCGACGAGAATCACTTTGTTGACCATGCCGATCTCCTTGGTTTCGGCGCAACGTATCATGCGCGTGTAGCGGTGTCGCGGCCCCTTGTACTACCTAGAGGACGTCTTTCTTGCGCCTGGTCTTGCAGCGAGTTTCCAAGGCTTCGGTCTCGGTCGACGGCGAGGTCGTGGCGTCGATCGATCGGGGTCTTCTCACGCTTGTCGGAGTCGAAAAGGGCGACGACGCGACGGTCGTCCGCTGGTGCGCCGACAAGCTCGCCGCGCTCCGCGTCTTCGAAGACGAAGAGGGGCGCATGAACCTCGCAGTGAAGGACGTAGCAGGAGAGGTGCTGGCGGTCTCTCAGTTCACGCTCGCCGCGGCGATTCGCAAGGGCAGGCGCCCTTCGTTCAACGGCGCGGCTCCGCCGGAGGCTGCCGCTCCACTGTTCGATCTCTTCGTCGGTCGTCTCCGCGAAGAGACCGGTCTGGCGGTGCCGACCGGCCGATTTGGTGCACAGATGGAGGTCGCTCTGATCAACGACGGTCCGGTGACCTTCGTCATCGAGAAGCGCCCCGTGTCGTCGGGCTCGTCTGCCGACGAATGAGGTGAGCGCTGTGGCGGTTCGGAGGCTCAGAGCGCTCGCAGCGGTACGACGGAGCCGACGAGCACCCAGAGCAGCAGCGTCGCAGACGCGAACAGAGCAGCGCTCTTCCCGAGCGGACGGGACGGGTCGCGCGTCGGGGGATGCTTGAGACCCGTCAACAGCGTGATCAACGCCCAGACCCACCAGCCGGGCCACCACCAGCCCCCGATCAGCAGGGCGAGCCACAGAAGCTGCCCGATCCGGTGCTGACGAGACCCGAGCAGCGCGTAGAGAACGTGTCCACCGTCCAGCTGGCCGAGCGGAAGCAGGTTGAAGGCCGTCACGAGCAGTCCGATCCAGAGGGCGAAGAGCAGCGGGTCGGGCGAGAGGATCGGCGTCTCCCAGATGTCACCGCCGAACGCCAGCCTCGTCAGGCGCAGGGCGAGCGGCTCGGCAAGCTCGATATCACCGGTGGCGGCGCCCGGGCCCGGTGGGGAGACCGCTCTCCAGAGTAGCAGTGGCAGGACGGCGACGAGTCCGGCCCAGGGGCCCGATGCACCGACCTCGAGAAGTTGACGTCGGTTGCGAACCGGCTGCAGGATTCGAATAAAGGCACCGAAGGTGCCGATGGCCAGCGGCGCCGGCAGGAAGACCGGGGGCCGGGCGACCAGCCCGTGTCGTCGGCAGGCCCACCAGTGCCCCCACTCGTGGCAGCCCAGGATGAAGAGGACCGGTAGTGCGAAACTCAGCCCGTGGGCGAGGAGTTCGGGGCTACCCAGAACTTCGACGACAGCCCTTGGTGTCAGAAGCGGCAGCTTCTCAGCGAGGTCGGGATGCGTCCAGTAGGGACCCATCACCGTGGTCGTCAACAGAGTCAGGGCGAAGGACACAGCACTCGCGACCCACCAGCGTCGAGGCGAGGTGTAGCGAGGGGGCGCTCCGTCCGGTGGCAGGATGCGGACGACGGTGGGCCCAGAGTCGCCTTCGCCGAGCGGTCGCCAGGGGGAGTGTCGAACGGGGGGCTCCGAACGCCGGGTCGTCGCGCAGCGTCAGCGACGCGGGAACCGTCAGAGGTTCTTCAGCTCTTTTCCAGGCTTGAAGCGGACCGTCTTGCCGGGGGTGATCGCCACCTCCACGCCGGTCTTCGGGTTGCGTCCCACGCCGCGCTTGCGATCACGCACTTGGAAGACGCCGAAGCCGCGGAGTTCGATGCGCTTTCCTTCGCTGAGAGCGACCTTCATCGCGTCGATGATCGAGTCGACCGCGACGGCTGCCTTGACTCTCGAGACGTCAGAAGTTTCGGCAACGCGGTTCACGATATCGGCTTTGATCATGGCAACTCAGCTCCTTCGTTCGGGCCGTTGAGAGTAGCAACCCGTCGAGGTCGCGTCAACGAAGCAGAGGCCGCTCGAGAGCCGACAAGCGCCGTACTGTCAGTCGGATACGGGGCTCCGTGGGAGCCGATGCGACGCTCAGCTCGCGACGTCGGTGCTCTGCTCGCGCTGCGACTCGATGAGGCGGGCGAGGGCGTCGCCCGTGAGCTCAGCAAGCCTTTCGGCTTCCTCGATCGCGGCCGCGTCGAGGCTGCCGACCTTTCGGGGCACGCACCAGATCGCCAGAGCCAGCCTGCCGGCGACGCGCGCTGGAACCACGAGGGCGTCGCGTGGCACTTCGTCGTCCCAAACAGCCGCGATCTCCTTGTGCGCTTCGTTCGGTGTGAGAGGACCGGCGTGGTAGCGCGCACCGTTTTTTAGGTGGGCGAGCGCCGAGGGGCGGTCGACGGAGAGTTTGAGACTGGAGAGTCGACGAGCGTCGAAGCCCGGGCCCGCACCGCGCCAGCCTCGGAACTCATGGCGGCGGCAGATGAAGAGGGCACAAGTGGAGTAGCGCTTCGACAGATAGTTGAGGACGAGGGTGGCGATACTGTCCCGGTCTCTTGCGCCTGCCAGTTCTTGAGCCAGCTGCGCAATGTCCCGGACGACGGATTCGCGCTCGGCGCCGTCGACCAGCGCTTCGTTGGGCGGTGAAGGATCGCTGCCGTTCGCGGCGTCGGCCTGCCCCTCGAGTTGAAGGACCAGCTGGCGGAAGCGCTCCGAGACCGGGCAGCCGTAGCCGTCGGCGAGCGCCTGAAAGAGCCGCGCCTCGTTGGCGATGTGGGGCACGATCTGCTTCTCGGTCCTTTCGGCGAGCTCCTGCAGCAGAACCCGGTCGTGAACGTCGAGCAGCGCCACGTGGAGCTGATCGCCCAGCATCCGAAAGGGAACCGCATGGCTCTCGATCGCCAGCGATTCGGGGAGGAAGCGCAGGACCTCGGACGGCACGCTGACGAGGTCGCGTATCCGCGCGGCCGGCACCTGCAGTTGCCGCACGAGGCCGGCCATCAGCCGCTCCTCGGAGATCGCGCTCACTTCGAGCATGCAGGTGCCGAGGCGTCCGCCGAGGACTTCCTGCGTGGCGAGAGCTTTGGCAAGACCGGTGGGCGAGACCCATTCGAGTTCTGTGAGAATCTCGCCGAGTCGCTTCAAGGCGTGCTCCGGTGGCTTTCGGCCTCTGACTCCATCTGTTTCCCCGCTCCATGGACGCCCGAAGTCGATGGAGATCGCCCTCGGGTCGTCGGACTCGGCAGATCGCCGATCCAGGGGGAATTATATGGAGGGCGCGATTCTTGTAAAAGATTGCGGGCGACTGATACCTTGCGGGGTCTCGGGACGTCTCCGGCCAGCTCCCAACCTCCACATCGGTCTCCTCCTTGTCCTCTCTCGAATCCCTCCGCGCCAAACTTCTCCCGGCCCTCGTGGTCGCGGGTCTCGTAGTCTGCGCTCCGGCGCTCGGAGCCGACGAGGAGCGTGTCGAAGCGGCGTATCACTGGTGGCTGGCCGGCGCTCAGGTCGAGGAGGGTGACGCCGACGGCGCTCTGGAGAGCTTCGAAAAGGCCGTCGAGCTCGACTCGGAAGAGCCGTTCCTGAGGGTCGAATTCGCAGAGTTCCTCTACCGTCAGCGCCTGCTCGGGCGCGCCCAGAAGCAGGTGGAGAAGGCCCGCGAGCTGGCGCCCGACGAACCGGTCGTTCTACGTGCCTACGGCCAGATTCAGCTGGCTCAGGCCGGACGTAGCGACGCGGCGCTGAATCGCGCCGTGTCGACGTTCGAACGGCTGCGAGAGGTCGACCCGGATGACATCGAGGGCATGCTGATCCTCGGTCAGCTCTACCAGGGCTCCGGCGACGTCGACAAAGCCATCGACGTCTACGAAGAGCTCGTTCGGAACAACAACGACAACCAGCAGCTCAAGCGCCTTCTCATCGACACTCTGACGAAGGCCGGCAAGACCGAGCGAGCTCGCGAACTGCTCGAAGAGGTCCTCCGTCTCGAGCAGGAGTCGCTCGACAGCCGCCTCCGACTCGCCGAGCTGGAGAGCGAGAAGGGGAACCACAGCGCCGCGATCGACATCCTGTTGGGCCGTCGCGGCACTCGCAACGAGGACCCGAGACTCCTCGAGGCGCTGGCACGAGAATACCTCCTCAGATCGCAATCTCCCGGGGTCGGTCGCGACCGCAGCCGAGAGGATCTGCAGAAGGCTCTGGAGACCGTGCGCCAGGCGGAGCCGACTCCGGCGACGCGCGGCAGTCTCGGCTTTCTCGAGGCAAACATCCTCGGCAGCCTCGGTGAAGTCGACGAGGCGATTCGCGTCCTGCGCGGCCTGGGCGAAGAGGGGCGACGCGACCTCAGGATTCCGCTGTTCCTCGCGCGCCTTCTCGAGGCCGACGGAGACGTCGAGTCGGCGGCGAGCATTCTGGAAGGACTCGTCGAGGTGGCGAGTGGCCGTCCAGCCCTCGTCGCAGAAGTACGCGATCGACTGGCGCGGCTCGAGGCACGTCGCGGTCGCTGGCTGCGCGTGCGCGACCTCACTCAGGATCTTCTCGGAAGCGCAGACGAAGCCGTCCGCCTTCGGGCTCTGTCCCTGCACCTCGATGCGTTGATGCAGCTCGAGGATCCGCAGTCGGCGCTGCAGCTGCTGCGCCGAGAGCAGCGCCGCTACAGCGAAGTCCCCGCGACTCTCGTTCTGCGTGAAGCTCGTATGCTGGCAACGGCCGGTCGCCGGCGCGAGGCTCTGCGCACGCTCGAGCGAGACGAACTCGTCGCCGAAGAGGCCATGGCCCAGCCCAACATTCCCCTCGGCCGTGCCCAGGTCTACTTTCAGCTCGACCGCGAGGACGACGCGATTGCGGTCATCGAGAAGTACGTCGAGGAGGGCAGCTTCGAGAGACTCTTCACGGCGGGTCAGTTCTTCTCCAATCCCGAAGGATTCGAGCGCGCCGCGCCCTTCTTCCGACGGGCCGTCGAGAGTCCGCAGGCGGTCGAGAACGCGGAGCTCCGCGCCGACGCTCACTTCATGCTCGGACAAGCCCTCGAGCGCACCGGTGATCTCGACGGCGCTGCCCGCGAATTTCAGTCGGTCCTGGCGATCCGCGAGAACGACAGCACAGCCATGAACTACCTCGGCTACATGTGGGTCGACTCCGATCGCAACGTGGACGAGGGCTACGAGCTGATTCAGCGCGCCGTCGACATGGAGCCTGAGAACGGAGCCTACGCGGACTCGCTGGGGTGGGCGCTGTACCGGCTCGGCCGCTTCGAAGAGGCTCAGCGTGAGCTCGAACGAGCGATCGATCTGTCGCCCGACAACGCGACGATCCTGGAGCACCTCGGCGACGTTTATCGAGCGCGGGGTGAGCGAGACCTGGCGGTCGACGCCTACGAAAAGGCGGTCGCCCTCGAAGACCAGGGGATCGACCAGGCTGAGGGCGACGTGCAAGGCAAGCTCGAGGCGCTGCTCGAGAGCCCATGATTCGAGTCGGGACGGTCCGGGGAAGCGCCGCGCCTGCGCTTCTTACGCTGACCCTGCTCGTCAACGCCTGTAGCGGCGCTCCTTCCCCCGCGGTCCCCGAGACTTCCCTGGAGACGGAGGCGATCCCGGAGGCAGGTGCTGCTGCCACCGAGGGGCTCGAGCGCTGGAGCGGTCTGGAGCCGGAGGACCTCGAGACGCAGAGACTGGTCACGTTCAACTACAAGGGGCCCGAGGGCGATGGCACTCTGAGGCTTGCACTCCGTCTGAGAGACTCCGACCGCTTCAGCGTTCAGGGCACGGATCGCCTCGGCCGCCGCTGGTTCCGTATCGCGGCGGACGACGATCGTGCTCTGCTGCTGAACTTCCGCGACAAGACGCACTGCTGGTTCGAAGGAGACGTCGAGATTCTCGGCGTTCCGCTCGGCCCGCTGTCGTTCAGTCGACTTCCCGCGCTGCTGCTGAACCGCCTCCCGTCGGTTCCGCTGAACCCTCGAGAGATGACAGAGGGGCACTGGGAGTTCGAGGATCGGCAAGGCCGACGTTGGACGACGCGTCTGGTCGACGACGAGCTCGACTCCTGGACGCTCTGGAAGGACGGAGAGCCCGAGGTCTACTGGGGGCGGGAGGGCGAGTTGTCTTTCCTCTCCGCGCGCTTCGAAGACCTGCAGCTGCGCTGGCGATCGAGTCGCTCGCAGCCTCTTCAGAGAGAGCCTGAAGCGCTCGTCGTGCCCGAAGGCTTCGGGGCCGGAGAGTGCGACTGAAGGTCGCGCGGCACGTGCGGAAGCCGGCTGGTGTATAGTCAGGGAAACCTTCCGACAATACATTTTCGTCGTCCGTCGGAGAGTCGCTCCCGCTCCTCTTCGACCGACCGGCCTCGTTGGCGCGCCCAGCGCAACTCGGGCCGAGTCGACGTTCACCGCGTTCGGCGAGCAGCGATCCGAGGTGCTTCCCGTGGAGATAACCGAGGTCAAGGTCTTCATTCTTGGCGAAGAGAAGCTCAAGGCCTTCGTGTCCGTTGTGCTCGATCACTGCTTCATGGTCAACGACATCAAGGTCATTCAGGGCCGGGACGGTCTCTTCATCAGCATGCCCAGCCGGCGCAAGAAAAACGGTGAGTTCAAGGATGTCGCGCATCCGCTGAACAACGAAACGCGTCGCTGGCTCGAAACGGCGATTCTCGAGACATACGAGAGTGAGCTGGAAGCGAGGGGCGAGCCGGTGGAGGAGGCGCGCGAGCGCGGCGAGCTGCGGGCTCGGCCGTTGAGCCAGCCGGCGGAGGTCGAGTCGGAGCGGCCAGACTCTCTGGCCGATCGTCGTTCGCTCTGGACCGTGGTCTGACCCGCACGGCGGCTGTCCGTCAGCACCGCCACAGCTCTGATTCTGGGCCTTTTGCGCTGCCCGAGCGTGATGTACACTTCGCGCCATCGAACGAGGGCGTTCCCCGGTCTCAGTGCGCCCAGAACGAGGCCACGCACCGCAGGCCCAGCGCACCAGAGCGCTCCTCGGCTCGGCCGCTTGACGGCCTTCAGTTTTTTCCGATCCACTCCGAGTCATCGAGGGACTGCCTCAAGACATGTACAGCGAGCTCAAGATCTTCGGCGGTCGTGCTCACCCCGCTCTGACGAAAGAGATCAGCGACTACCTGGAGCTCGACGTCGGCGAGGTCACTCTTTTCGATTTCTCTGACGGTGAGACGTTCTTTCAGATCGAGGAGAACGTTCGCGGTCGCGATGTCTTCGTCGTGCAGCCGACCTGTCCGCCGGTCAACAGCAACTTCGTGGAGCTGCTGATCATGCTGGATACGTTCAAGCGTTCCTCGGCATCGCGCGTGACCGCTGTGATTCCGTACTACGGCTATGCCCGGCAGGACAAAAAGGACAAGCCGCGGGTACCGATCACTGCGAAGCTGGTCGCTGACCTGGTCTCTGCCGCGGGTGCCGATCGCATCCTGACGATGGACGTTCACGCGGCCCAGATCTCGGGCTACTTCGATGTGCCGGTCGATCACCTCTTCGCCGCTCCGGTCCTTCTGGACGAGATTCGCAAGCTGGGGCTCGACGAGCCGATGATCGTCGCTCCCGACGCTGGCGGCGTCGCTCGCGCCCGGGCCATCGCCAAGCGGCTCGATTCCGACCTCGCCATCGTCGACAAACGTCGAGTGGCTGCCAATCAGGCCGAGGTGATGAACGTGATCGGCAACGTCGAGGGCCGCAACGTCGTCATCGTCGACGACATCATCGACACCGGCGGTACGCTCGTGAACACGGTCGAGTCGCTGAAGGATCAGGGCGCTTCGGGTGTCTACGCCGTGGGGATCCACGGCGTTCTCTCCGGGCCGGCGCTCGATCGCATCAACGAATCCGCGTTGGACAAGGTGCTCGTCACCAACACCACGCCACAAGAAGAGAAGCTGTCGCGCTGCGGCAAGCTCGTCCCTTTGACGGTTGCGCCCCTACTGGGTGAGGCCATCCGTCGGATCCACGACAACAGCTCGGTGAGCTCGCTCTTCGTTTGAGAGCCGCCGAACCTGAGAGCAACACGGCTCTCACGAGGTAAGTCATGTCCGAACTCACGATCGAAGTGCAGAACCGGGAAGAAACCGGAAAGAACAAGAACCGGCAGCTGCGTACCGAAGGCAGGATTCCCGCCGTCGTCTACGGCGGAGAGCTCGATCCGGCCAACATTCAGGTGGCCGAGCGAACGATCGCCAAGCTCCTGCGCAACGCTGGCGAGAACGCCGTCTTCCTGCTCTCTCTCGAAGGCACCGACCAGACGCGCCACGCCATGATCAAGGAGCTGGACGTCGATCCGGTCAGCGGGCAGGTCCTGCACATCGATTTTCAGCGCGTCAACATGTCCGAGAAGATCCGGCTGCAGGTTCCCGTCGAGCTCGTCGGCGAGCCCCTCGGCGTGCGGATGGAGGGCGGCATGATCGACTTCGTCAACCGTGAGGTCGAGGTCGAATGTCTGCCCGGCAACATCCCCGAGACGGTCACCGTCAACGTCGAGGAACTGCACGTCGGTCAACACGCCGAGGCGAAGGATCTCGAGCTCGGCGAGGGCGTCGAGCTCATCGACGATCCTGAGCGCGTCATCGCCTCGATCACCGCTGCTCGCATCGCCGAGACGGTTTCGGAAGACGAGGACGAAGAGGCAGCTGAAGGCGCCGAGGCGGCACCCGAGGCAGCCGAAGGCACTGAAGACTGATCGCGCCCGACGCCCTCCCTCACGGAGAGACTCTGAGTTGACGGACTCGACTTCGAACCCGCCTCGCACTGTGCGAGAGGCGGAGGCCGCCCGGTGCGACCTCCGCCGCGCCGACTCCTGAACGGCTCGAAGTGGGGGAGGAGACCCAGGATGGACCGGTTGCCGAGGCCGCGTCCCAGCGTCGCCTCATCGTCGGCCTGGGCAACCCGGGGCGCGAATACGAGCGCACGCGCCACAACCTCGGGTTTCGTGTCGTCGAGGCGTTGGCGGCGCGCTGGGGGATGTCGCTCGATGAGACGCTGTGCAACAGCCGCTTCGCTCGGAGCTCCGGCGTCGACCTCGCCCTGCCGCAGACCTTCATGAACCGGAGCGGCTTTGCTGTGCGTTGCTTGAAAGAACACTTCGAATACGTGCCGAGCTCCGTCCTCGTCGTCTACGACGAAGTGGCCTTTCCGCTGGGGCGCCTGCGCCTCCGGGCCAAGGGAAGCCCCGGGGGGCATCGAGGCATGGAATCCGTGATCGAGAGTCTGCGCACCGACGAGGTGCCGCGACTTCGGGTTGGAGTCGCGCCAGAGGACGGTGAGATCGACGACCTCGTCCGTTTCGTCCTGGAGGACTTCACCGCGACGGAGGAAGAGCTCGTCGAGGCGGTCATCGAAAGAGCCGCAGACGCTTGCGACAGCTGGCTCAAAGAGGGTGTGACGGCGACGATGAGTCAGTTCAACTAGCACCCATTGGCTTCGTAGATCGGTTTTCTCTCGAATTCGCTTTCGTTTTTGATTTTGTCCAGACCGAGCCCTGACAGGGCTCAGAGGAGGTTGAAGTGGAAGGACTCGAAATGGCGCTGCCCGTCGTGGCGGTTGCGGCGCTTCTCTTTGCATGGATCCGCAGTATGTGGATCAACAAGCAGGATGCCGGCGACGGCAAGATGGTCGAGATCGCGGGCCACATTCGCGACGGTGCCATGGCCTTTCTCGGACGTGAGTACCGCGTCCTCGTCATCTTCGTGATCATCGCCGCGAGCGGTTTGGCATTCGCCAATGCAAGCCGTGAGGACAGCTCCTGGCTGATCGGCGTCTCGATGGTCGCTGGTGCGTTCTGTTCCGGACTGGCCGGTTTTATCGGCATGCGCGTCGCGACCGCGGCCAACGTCCGCACGGCGGCAGCGGCGCGGAACAACCTCAACACGGCTCTCGCCGTGGCCTTCTCGGGCGGCGCCGTCATGGGCTTCGCCGTCGTGGGCCTCGGCCTGCTCGGTCTCTCGGTCCTGTACCTCGTTTACACCGGCATGTTCGACGGCTCGAACAACGAGGGACTCGGTCGCGCGATCACCGTCCTGACCGGTTTCTCGTTCGGTGCGAGCTCGATCGCGCTCTTTGCTCGCGTAGGCGGCGGCATTTACACCAAGGCTGCAGACGTCGGTGCCGACCTCGTCGGCAAGGTCGAGGCTGGAATCCCGGAGGACGACCCGCGCAACCCCGCGACGATCGCCGACAACGTCGGTGACAACGTCGGCGATGTTGCCGGTATGGGTGCGGATCTCTTCGAGTCTTACGTCGGCGCCATCGTCGGTACGCTCGTCCTCGGTGTCTCAGCGACCACGGTCGCTGGGCAGGCGTTCACTCCTGAGCTCGTTCAGTTGCCGCTCTTCATCGCCGCGGCCGGCATTATCCTCTCGATCCTGGCGACTTTCCTGGTTCGCACCAGCGAAGGCGGAGACCCGCAGCACGCGCTGCACCTGGGTACGTTCACGGCGGCCGGTGCCATGCTCGTCGGTATCTTCCTGATCTCCCGTCAGCTTCTGGGCGAGGGCAGCTACATCATCGACGGCGTCGAGTTCAACGCCATGGGCGTCTTTCTGGCCACCGTGGCCGGTCTGGCGGCCGGTACGGCGATCGGTGTGATCACCGAGTACTACACCTCGGAGCAGCGCAAGCCGGCCCAGGGGATCGCCGAGGCGAGTGAGACAGGGTCCGCCACGAACATCATCGAAGGTCTCGCCGTCGGCATGCAGTCGACGGCTCTGCCGATCATCGTGCTCGTCGCGGCCGTGCTCGTTGCTCACGGTCAGGCCGGTCTCTACGGCATCGCCATCGCGGCTCTCGGCATGCTGTCGACGACGGGTATCCAGCTCGCGGTCGACGCCTACGGCCCGGTCGCGGACAACGCCGGCGGTATCGCTGAGATGTCGGAGCTGGGCTCCGAGGTGCGCGCGCGCACGGACAAGCTCGACGCTGTCGGCAACACGACGGCGGCCATCGGCAAGGGCTTCGCCATCGGCTCGGCCGCGCTGACGGCTCTGGCGCTCTTCGCGGCGTTCAAGACCACCGTCGGCTTGACCAGCATCGATCTCGCCAACCCGCGCGTGATGTGCGGTCTCTTCGTCGGTGCCATGCTGCCGTTCGTCTTCTCGGCGATGGCCATGAAGGCGGTCGGCCGCGCAGCGTTCAAGATGATCGAAGAGGTTCGCCGTCAGTTTCGCGATATCCCGGGCCTGCTCGAGGGCAAGGCCGAGGCCGAATACGCCAAGTGCGTCGACATCTCGACCCAGGCTGCGATCAAGGAGATGGTCGCTCCCGGGCTGCTGGCCGTGATCGTGCCGGTCGTCGTGGGCTTCTGGGACGTCGAGGCTCTGGCGGGTGTGCTCGCCGGCGTCACGTCTTCCGGCGTCATGATGGCGATCTTCATGTCGAACTCAGGCGGTGCCTGGGACAACGCCAAGAAGTACGTCGAGGGCGGCGCTCACGGCGGCAAGGGCTCCGACGCCCACAAGGCCGCCGTCGTCGGTGACACCGTCGGCGATCCCTTCAAGGACACCGCCGGACCGAGCTTGAACATCCTCATCAAGCTGATGTCCGTCGTGGCCCTCGTCATCGCCCCGCTGCTGACGCTCTGAGCCGCGACGCCACCCCCCGTCCGCGTCCGTCGTGGACGGGGGAGTCGAGGTTCCTTCAAGTGCCTCATTTGCAGCCTTTTGCGAGCTGAATTCAGCTTGCGTTCCCAGGCCCTCGGTCGTAGAATCCACGCTTCGGGCCCAGCGTGCCTGCGCCTCGGCGCCTTCGTCTGTGACTCCTTCCGAGGGAAGCGTCGCGGGCAGGCATCGCAGGCAGTCGGCACCGTCCGCCAACGGTCGCGCGTCCTCTACGCTGCGTGCCGGCGCCTTCTGGCCCAACGATTTCTGCTCAACCAAACGGCGAACGACGCCTAAGGACACGACCCACAGATGCGAACTTACGAACTCGTCTTCATCGCCGATCCGCGGCTGAGCGACGAAGATGCCGTGGCTCTCACCGAAGAGTACAAGGGCATGCTCACCGGCGACGGCACGACGCAGGTAGTGCGCGAAGAGAGCTGGGGCAAGCGCAAGCTGGCCTATCCCATCGAGAAGCTCAACGAAGGCCGCTACCACGTCTACTACATCGAATCCCCCGACGGTAAGAACTCCATCCCCGAGGTGGAGCAGCGCATGCGCCAGAACGACAAGGTCTTGCGTTACCTGACCGTGCGAACCGATCTCGATCTCAAGCGCGCCGCCAGCAAAGGCAAGGTGGCACCGGACGCTGAGGCCGAGGCTTCGGCCTGATCTCACTGGAGAGACCCCATGGCAAGAAAGAGAGTCTTCTTCCGGCGCCGCAAGGTGTGCAAGTTCACCGCCGACGGCATCGAGTACATCGACTACAAAGACGTGAACCTCCTGCGGCAGTTCGTGCCCGAGCGCGCCAAGGTACTTCCTCGGCGCATCTCTGGTAACTCGGCCCGCCACCAGCGCATGCTGGCCAAGGCGATTCACCGCGCTCGCTACCTGGCACTGCTGCCCTACACCACCGAGTAAGAGACTTCACCATGGATGTGATTCTTCTGAGTGACCTGCGGCACACTGGCCGTCGCGGCGAAGTCGTGCGTGTCAAGCCTGGCTACGCCCGGAACTACCTCCTGCCGCGAGGCCTCGCAGCTCCTGCAACCGAAGGCAACAAGAAGTGGTTCGAGCAGCAGCGCAAGAAGATCGACGCTGCGCACGCCGCCGAGCGTGACGAGGCAGCCCAGCGCGCTGCTGAGATCGCCGGCGTGACGGTGGAGATCGCCAAACGCGCCGGGGAGTCCGAGACTCTCTACGGCTCGGTGACCCCGGGTGAGATCGTCGAGGCCCTCGAGGCGAAGGGGATCACGGTGGATCGACGCGACGTCGATTTGACCGGAGGCATCAAGACTCTGGGCGAGCACGTCGTGCGTATCGACCTCCATGCCGAGGTCGTGGCAGAGGTCACCGTCCAAGTCGTGCCCGAAGCCTGATTGCGCAGGAAGATCTGACCGACCGTTCCTGGTCCACGCCGTCCTGCGCTCTTCCGACAAGTCGATGAGCGCAGACGAACAGAGAGCGAAGGACGCCGAATTGCCCGAGGGCACCCAGGCACCTTCGCTCGATCTGTTTCTGGGAGAGCCGACGCGCCGTCTGAGCGATTGGCACTGGCTCTTTGCGCAGGACGCAGCGTTTCCCATCCGCAGTGATCGAGGCCTGCTAGGTCGCGTCCTGGTGGCCTTCAAGCGTCTCCTTCGGCCGCTGGTCAAGACGCCTCAGAACGACCTCTGGGAGCGTCAGCGCGTCTTCAACCTGATCCTGCTCGAGCATCTCGAGGCCCTCGAGTCCGACGTGCGCTCGCGTCTCGAGCACCTGGAGGCCTTCCGCCGCGAGGGACTCGACGAGGTGATGCGTCACGGTGATGCACTCTACAGCCGCGTCGATCAGAAGCTCGATCGCCAGTCCCGTCAGTCGCGGGAGCTGACGGCCCAGCTGCGCTCGGCCTTGGCTCGTTCCGAGGTGGCCGTCGGTGCTCTTCGAGAAGGGCTTGAAGCGGCCGACTACGTGGCCTTCGAGCACCGCCACCGTGGGACGGAAGAGGACATCCGAAGACGCGTCGAGGTTCACCTTCCTCGGCTCGAGGGGCAGTCGCCCGTTCTCGATCTCGGCTGCGGTCGGGGAGAGGCCCTCGCTGCTCTGGTCGAGGGGGGAGTCGATGCCCTGGGAGTCGACTCCAATGCCGAGATGGTGCGGCAGTGTCTCGACAAGGGGCTCTCCGCGAAGGAGGGCGATCTGCTCGAGGTGCTCGCCGCGTCTGCGCCCGCATCTCTGGGTGGCGTCGTTTCCTTTCACGTGATCGAGCACCAGCCCTGGGACGTCCTGCGTCGCATGCTGGAGCTCAGCTTCGAAGCCCTCCGACCCGGCGGCCGACTGCTGCTCGAGACTCCCAATCCGTCCTCCCTGCGCGTCGGAGCGAGGGAGTTCTGGCGCGATCCGACGCACGTCCGTCCAGTTCACCCGGACGCTCTCGAAGCCCTCTGTCAGGCCATCGGATTCGTCGACGTCGAGATCGTGCCGCTGAATCGTTTCCCTGAAGCGACGGCCTTGCCCGACGTGGAAGTGCCGCGCGGCGCCTCGAGCGATTTGGCGCTGGCGATCGATGGAGTACAGCGACTGCGAGACCGGCTCGACGACCTTCTGCACGGGGATCAGGACTACGCTTTGGTCGCGACTCGACCGAACGTCTGAACCAGCGCGCGGGAGATCTCCATGCGTCACGCTCTTTTCCTTCTCTGTCTCCTTGGCTCTTGGAGCTGCGCCACGCCGGCGAGCGAACGGTCGGGCTCCTCTGAAGCGTCAGAGGACCGGGCGAGCGTCGTGATTGTCGAAGAAGAGCTCGACGCGATCCTGACCGCAGGGCTCGAGCAGACCGGAGCACCGGCCGTCGTCGCCGGCGTGTTCCGAGATGGCGAGCCCGTCTATCAGCTCGCGCGAGGAATGGCCGATCTCGAGCCCGAGGCCCCGGCGACGGTCGATATGGCGTTCGAGGTGGGGTCCGTTTCGAAGCACTTCACGGCCGTCGCGCTGCTCCAGCAGGTCGAAGCGGGCACGCTCACCCTGGACGATCGGCTCGGTGACCATCTCGCCGATCGTCTGGAACGACTCCCCGAGGCCTGGTGGCCGGTGACTCTGAGGCAACTGCTGAGCCACACCTCGGGTATCCCGGACTACGAGGCGGCGGCGACGTACTCGGTCTACGAAGAACCGACGTCGGCCGCAGAAGTTCTCGCAGTCGTCACTGATCGGCCGATGGACTTCGAGCCCGGCTCTGAATACCGCTACTCCAACACCGGCTACTACCTCCTCTGCCTCGTGCTCGAAGCGGTGACCGGCAAGACGACTCTCGAGCTGTTCGAGTCGTCGCTGTTCGAGCCTTCGGCCATGCGGACGGCCTCTGTCGGACCTCCTGCGGAGGCCCACATGGCGCAGGGTCACAAGCCGGAAAACTACGAGAATCAGCGCGGCCTCCTCGAAGTGCCGCCGATCGCGTCGAGGAGCAGCCTCGGTGCCGGGGCGGTCACTCTGACGCTCGCCGACTGGGGTGGCTGGGAAAAGGCACTGTCGACTGGAGCCCTCGTCGGCTCATCGTCGCTGGAAGCGAGCTACACCCGTTCCCGACTCTCGAGCGGAGAGGAAATCGACTACGCGCTAGGCATGGTCGTCTCTCCTCGACGAGGGGAGAGACGCTACCGACACTCGGGCCAGACGGCGGGATTCACGACGTCTTTGGAGCGCTACCCGGAGAGGGGCCTCGCCATTCTGCTGCTTTCGAATCGCTATGGCGGAAGGTTGCGGCAGCTGGCTTCCCAGGTCGCGCTCGCGGTCATGCCGGACCTGCGCTACGAAAACTGGCCGTTGCTCACCGAAGTGAGCGTCGATGAAACCGCGATCGCGAAAAGGGCCTTGGAGCAGGCCGTTCTGGGGACCGAGCCGCTCGACCTCCTCAGCGACAGTCTGAGGGACTTCGCGGTGGCAGAACGCTTCGCTGACGAGCGTCGGCAGATCGCGGCTTCGGTCGCGAATCTCCAAGCCTTCGAAGCGATCGACAGAACGGTCGTTGGCTCGACTCGTCGTCTGGTCTTTCGCGGGCGGTATCCGGAGGGGTTGCGCTACTGGACGATGCGCTTCGATGACGACGCACTCGTCGGGCTCAGCTGGGACGAAGAGTAGCCGTCGCTCCAAGTGAGCGGGCCGGAGGGGCGACCCGAAAGCGGTTCGACACCGCCGGCATCCGACGTCGGGTGCCTCAGCTGTCCCAGCGCTCGAGGATCGGCGTCCAGTCGATCACGTCTTCCGGCATGCGCTCGCCTTCCTTGGGAAGGCCGTAGAAGGCGCGCTGCTGATACCAGGGGAGCTCCATGACGCGCGACATCGTCGGCTCGTAGCTCTGGGCGGGTTCTGTGCCCTGGATGAATGCCTCGAGGATCACTTTTTCCTCGGCAGTGCCGGCAGGTAGTAGTCCCGTGTTCGCCTCGATGGGTCGCAGGACGACGTTCGAGGGAACGGCGAACTCGGCATCGGGGTTCACCCAGCCTTCTTCGATGCCGGCTTCGAAGACGCCCTTCCAGATCGGGAGCGCAGCGCGGGCGCCGGTCATGTTCCGCCCGATGCGCTTTTTTCGATCGTGGCCGACCCAGACGACGAGCGTGTACTCGGGCGTGAAGCCGGTGAACCACGCGTCGCTGTAGTCGTCGGTCGTGCCGGTCTTGCCGGCGATCTGCAGGCCGAGTGGCTTGAGTTCCGTGCCGGTGCCGCGCTGCACGACACCGCGCAACGTATGCGTCAGGAGGTACGCAATCCCGGGCTCCATCGCCTGGCCGGCGCTCAGCTGGTGTTGCTCCAGCACGCGACCATCCGGCGTGGTGACTCGCTCGATCATGTAGGGCTCGACGTAGAGGCCCTGATTCGCGATCGCTGCGTAGGCGGCGGCGACTTCGATCGGCGCGAGCTCGGCGGCGCCGAGAGCGAGGCTCGGAAAGGGAAAGAGGTCCGAGCGCACTCCGGAACGTCTCGCGAAGTCGATGACCTTCTGGGCGCCGACGAGATCTTGCAGCTTGACGGCGCTCACGTTGATCGATTTCTCGAGCGCCTTGCGAAGAGTCAGGATGCCTTCGTAGCGCCGGTAGAAGTTGCGGGGGCTGTAGGTGAGCTGCTGGTCCTCCGCAGGAAACGCAACGGGCGCGTCGAACAGGGTGTCGGCCGCAGTGAAGCCGGCCTCGAAAGCGGCTCCGAAGACGAAGGGCTTGAAAGAGGATCCCGCCTGACGCTTGGCCTGAGTGGCCCGGTTGAACTCGCTGCGGGAATAGCTGAAGCCGCCGACGAGGGCGCGAATGGCTCCGGTGGCGGAGTCGAGCAGCACGGCAGCTCCCTCCACCTCGGGCTCCTGGACGAGCTGAATGGCGAAGGGTCGAGGAATGCTGGAGCCTTCGGAGTCGCCCTCTTCGGCGGCGAAGGAGAACCAGGCGACGTCGCCTTCGGACAGAACCTGGTCGACTCGAGCCTTGCGGGTCCATTGAATGGCTTCGGGGTCCAGAGTGAACTCGCGATCGCCGACGCGTACCGTTGCGGCCGCAGCCGTCGAAGAGAGGACCAGACCTTCACGCCAATCGCCGTCCTCGATCGGTCCCCATCGCCACGATGCGGGCTCGGTGAACTCTCCGGCGAGGTCGACCTTCGCGATCGGCCCTCGCCAGCCCTGCAGGCGATCGATCTCGAAGAGTCCGTCGCGGAGCGATCGCTCGGCCGCTCGCTGCATGCGCGGATCGAGGGTCGTTTCGACGCGCAGGCCCCGTTCGTACAGACCCTTCTCGCCATAGGTCTCATAGAGATACCGACGCACGTCCTCGGCGAGGTACTCGCCGATTTCGGGGCGATCGGTGCGACTCGCCACGCCGAGATCGCGCTCCCGGAGGCGTGCAAGCTCGTCGGCGGTCAGATCGCCCCGCTCCGCCATGGCGCCGAGGATCCTGTTGCGCCGACGCTGGACCAGCTCCGGACGCTGAATGGGGGTCCAGTCGGAAGGTCGGGGGACGATGGCAACCAGCGTCGCCGCCTGCGCGGCGTCGACTTCGGCGACGGGCTTGTCGAAGTAGTAGCGCGAGGCGGCCTCGAAGCCGTAGTTGCCGTGCCCGAGGTTGATGACGTTGCTGTAGAGCGTGAGGATCTGCTGCTTGCTCAGCGTCTTTTCGAGCTCGACGGCATAGAACGCCTCTTTGACTTTGCGTTCCCAGCTGCGCTGGGTCCGGTCGAGGAAGAGCGTTCCGGCGAGCTGCATCGTGAGGGTGGAGGCGCCTTGGTCAATCTCGCCAAGTTGAACGTTGCGTACCGCGGAGCGCACGATGCCGATCAGATCGATGCCGCCGTGCTGGTGGAAGTTGCGGTCCTCCGCGGCGAGGAGTGCCTGCTCGAGAACGGGGGGTACTGCCCCGTCCTCAAGCATGAAGCGCGTCTGCTTTCGGTAGGCCTTGAGCGGCCTTCCCGTGGCATCGAAGAGCTGGGTGACGAGTGCGTGATCGAGTTCGCCCACGGCTTCGGCGGCAGGAACGTGGATGGTCGCTGCGACCGCGACGCCGACGATGCCGCCGAGGCCCGCAGCGAGCAGGAGGGGAGTCACCCAGCGGAAGATGCGGCGACGGTCCCAACGGGGCGCGTCGTTCGAGCGTGGAGGCGTCTCGGGCGACGGTTCGGACGGGGGAGAATCGTTGTCGGTCACGACTGGATACTATAAGCAGCCGCGGCTCTGCGGACGACTGCGGAGTGACGACCAGGGAAGATGGAGAGAGACGCTTGAGTCCGCCGACCGAACCGCCGATGACCCCGTCAGGCGAGCCCGAGCGCACCGCCGCCTCCGACGTTCCGGAGCTCCCGAATCCCTGGCCGATGCGCGAGTCGCTTCCGATTCCTACGAGCGGTTCCGGCTGCGGTCGCCCGACCCTGATCGGTTGTTCGCTGCTGCTGGCTCTTCTCGTCGGCAGCTCGATTCTGGTGCTCGTGCGCGCCAATGATCTTTTCGAGTGGGGATTCGGACTTTCGCAGCAGCAGATCCTCGTAGCCCTCGACTCGAGCGTGACGCCTCGGCAACAGCAGCGATTGGAGGGCGCCTTCGATCGTGTCGAAGAAGCGGTGACCGCCGGCACGCTGGATCCCGCCGTCCTGCCCGAGCTGCAGAGCCGCGTCGGTGACGCGCTGCGAGCTGCTCGTCAGGGACCTCTCGGCAGCGAGACGGTGGAAGAGCTGATCGTCGCTCTGGAGGCCGTAGCGTCGACGACGCGCTCACCGTAGGCTGGTCAGAGACCGACAGAAGGATGATCTGAAGATGAGTAGCGAACCCGGGAACCGAGCTTCGGCTGGCCAGTTTCAGTTGCAGGCCCCGTTCACGCCCCAGGGCGATCAGCCCGCCGCGATCGAAGCGCTCGTCGAGCGTCTAGATGAGGGTGAGCGCGAGCAGGTTCTGCTGGGAGTCACCGGCTCCGGCAAGACCTTCACCATCGCCCAGACCGTGGCGCGCCTGAACCGGCCGACGCTCGTGCTGTCGCACAACAAGACGCTGGCCGCTCAGCTCTATCAGGAGTTCAAGAGCTTCTTCCCGAACAACGCGGTCGAGTACTTCGTCTCGTACTACGACTACTACCAGCCCGAAGCCTACGTGCCGCAGAGCGACACGTACATCGAAAAAGAAACGAGCATCAACGACGAGATCGAGCGTCTTCGCCTGCGGACGACGACGTCGCTCTTCGAGCGGCGCGACGTGCTCATTGTCGCTTCGGTCTCGTGTATCTACGGCCTCGGCTCGCCGGATCTCTTTTACGGCATGCTGCACTTCTTCAAGACGGGCGACGAGGTGGGTACCGATACGGCGACGCGGTCACTTGCCGGCATGCAGTACGAGCGGACGCAGCTCGATCTCTTTCACGGCTCCTTCCGACTGCGCGGCGACATCCTCGAGATTCTGCCTTCGTACGACGATCGAGGCATCCGAGTCGAGTTCTTCGGCGACGAGATCGAGCGCATCACCCGCTTCGAGGTGCTCACCGGCAAGGTGCTCGAGGAACTCCCGCAGATTCCGATCTATCCGAACAGCCACTACGTGACGCCGGAAGAGAGGATGAAGAGGGCGATCTCGACGATCGAGGTCGAGCTCGACGAACGCTTGCAGGAGCTCCATCGTCACAACCGTCTGCTCGAGCTGCAGCGGCTCGAGCAGCGCACTCGGTTCGATCTCGAGATGCTGCGCGAGATGGGCTCCTGCAACGGCATCGAGAACTATTCGCGCCATCTCTCGGGACGCGCCGTCGGCGAAAAACCACCGACGATGCTGGACTACCTGCCCGAGGACTTCCTGCTGATCATCGACGAGAGCCATCAGATGGTTCCGCAGGTCCGAGGCATGTTCAACGGCGACCGAGCGCGCAAGGAGACCCTGGTCGAGTACGGTTTCCGCCTGCCGAGCGCGCTCGACAATCGCCCTCTGACGTTCGAGGAATTCGACGCGATGGTGGGGCAGAGGATCTACGTCTCGGCGACGCCGGGTGACTTCGAGCTGGAGCGCACCGCAGGCGTCATCGTCGAGCAGCTCATCCGGCCGACGGGCCTGCTCGATCCGCCGATCGATTTGCGCCCCTCCGACGGGCAGATCGACGATCTGGTCGCCGAGATCCGCGAAGTGACGGCTCGTAAGGAGCGTGTCCTCGTTACGACCCTGACCAAGCGTATGGCCGAGGAGCTGACGCAGTACATGACCGAGCTCGGTATTCGAGTTCGCTATCTGCACTCCGACATCGACACCCTCGAACGCGTCGAGATCGCAGCGGGGCTGCGGCGCGGTGAGTTCGACGTCCTCGTCGGTATCAACCTCCTGCGCGAGGGCCTGGATCTCCCCGAAGTCTCTCTGGTTGCTGTCATCGATGCTGACAAAGAGGGTTTCCTCCGCAGCGAGACGTCGCTCATCCAGACGGCAGGCCGGGCGGCTCGCAACGTCAACGGGAAGGTCATCTTCTACGCCGATCGCGAGACCGACTCCATTCGGCGTGCGCGTGAGGAGACGGAGCGTCGACGGGAGCGCCAGCGGGCCTACAACGAAGAGCACGGAATCGAGCCGAAGACGATCCTCAAGGACATTCACAGCCCGCTCGTGCAGATGAGCAACCTCGACTACCACCGTTCCACACGCGGTGATGCCAAGGAGATCGCCGCCGACACGTCGGTGACGCTCGGCAAGCGCATCGAGCGCCTCGAGCGCGAGATGAAAGACGCGGCGAAGCGCCTCGAATTCGAGGAGGCCGCGGAGTATCGCGACCAGATCAAAGAGCTCAAGGAGCTGCAGATCCTTGCGGACTAGCGGCTCGTCCTGCCGACAGGTCGAGAGGCGACCGGGTGCTTGAGTCGCTCAGGGAAAAGGTGCGCGCGCTGCCCGACAGCCCAGGCATCTACGTCTTCCTGGGACCCGGGCGGCAGGTTCTCTACGTCGGCAAAGCGAAGTCGCTGCGCAAGCGCGGGGCGAGCTATACCAAGGCTCCCGGCGATCTCTACGATGTTCGCATTGCCACGATGGTCTCGGAGGCTGTCGACCTCGACTACGTCGTCACCGATTCCGAGGCCGAGGCGTTGCTCCTCGAGAACACGTGGATCAAGCGGCGCAAGCCGCGTTACAACATTCGGCTGCGCGACGACAAGACCTACCCCTACCTCAAGCTGACGATGCAGGAGGAGTACCCGCGTCTCGTCTTCACGCGTCGCATCATCGACGACGGCGCCGAGTACTTCGGACCGTTTCTGCCGGCGGGTCTCGCTCGCAAAGCAACCAAGCTCGTGCAGAAGCTCTTTCAGGTGCGCGTGTGCAGGATCGAGATCGACGGCAAGCTGCCGCGGCCCTGCTTGTACCACGACATGAAGAGGTGTCTCGGCCCGTGCGTCGACGGACTGACGACGCACGAGGAGTACCTCCGTGGCTGCGAGCAGGCGAGGCTTTTCCTCGCAGGGCGCAACGAGACGCTCGTCACTCAGCTCCGGCGAGAGATGAACGCTCATGCCGAAGAGTTGGAGTTCGAGCGTGCGGCACAGATTCGCGACACGATCACCGAGATCGAGGCGCTTTCGGAGCGCCGCAAGCTGTCTTCCGAGAGGGCAGAGGACGTCGACATTTACGGTGTCTATGTCGCTGGCGGGCACGCAGCGATCACGGTTCTGGTGATGCGCGGAGGCCAGGTGCTCGACCGGCGGGAGCTCTTCTGGGAAGGAGCCGGGAACGTGGCACCGGCGCGTCTTCTGGGAGAGGTTCTTCCGCAGATCTATGACCGCACGTCGTTCGTGCCCAAGGAGATCCATCTGCCGCTGCCGGTCGACGACGACGACGTACTCGAGGCGTGGCTTTCGGAGCGGCGCGGCACGCGGGTCTACGTGCGCATGCCGTCGCGCGGAGCCAAGGCGGATCGAGTCGCTCTGGCGATGCGTAACGCCAAGATGTCCTACCGACGCCGGTTTCGTGGTGTCGAGGCCGCCTATCCTGGAGCCGAGGCTCTCGCGCGCCACCTGGAGTTGCCCGAGCCTCCGCGCCGCGTCGAAGGCTTTGACATCTCGACCTTCCAGGGCGACAAGACGGTCGCTTCGCTCGTCGTCTGGCAGGAAGGGAAGATGAAGAAGAGCGACTACCGCTCCTTCAACATCCGCTCGGTCGACGGAGTCGACGATTTCGCCTCCATGGCTGAAGCGGTGGAGCGTCGCTATCGCCGCCGACTGCAGGAGATCGGTGAGATGCCCGACCTGATCCTGATCGATGGTGGCCGGGGGCAGTTGAATGCAGCGCTACAGTCGCTCTCCAAGCTGGGGGTCGAGGAGACGCCGATCGTCGGCCTGGCGAAGCGCGAAGAGGAGGTCTACACGCCGCAGGATCCGGAGCCCCTGCGACTACCCCGGCACGACGCCGGCCTGCAGCTGCTGCAGCAGGTGCGTGACGAGGCACACCGCTTTGCGGTGAGCCGTCATCGTGCGCGCCGGTCGAAGAGCGCTCTGACGAGCCGGTTCGATCGTCTGCGCGGAGTCGGACCGACGCGTCGCAAGGCGCTGGTGCGCGCCTTCGGTTCGTACCGCGGTCTCGAGCAAGCGTCGCTGCACGATGTGCAGAAGGTTCTCGGGGAACGGTTGGGGAGCTCTGTTCACGAGCAGGTTGCTGAGCACCGGAAGGGCTGAGATTGCTATACTCGCGCCGCCGCGATCGGCAGGCATCCCGCGTAAGTCGTTGCGTTTCTTCAGGATGCCTCGATTCCTTGTTTTTGCTGTGAGCTTCTGATGACCTCTCTGTCTGGCGACCTGAAAGAGCACTCGGTCTTCGAGGCGATCCGCCGCGTCTACAAAGAGCGAGGCAGTGGCGTGCTCGAGATCGATCACGACGAGAACAAGCGGAAGTTCTTCTTCGTTGCCGGCGAGCTGCACCTGCCGGGAGGTCACGCGCTCGCTCAACGAGTCGCGGATCTCACGGCGGACTCGGGAGACGACGACGAAGCGCCGAAGAAGCTGAGTCCGGAGACCTTGGATCAGCTGCGGGCGATCGTCGCGCGAATCGTCTCGGTGATGTCGGATTGGACCGATGGCGCGTACGAGTTCCATCAGGATCTCAAGCTTCTGCCCTCCGACCTCGTCGGACCGCTTCCCACAGCCCACCTCGTGATGGAAGGGGCGGTGCTGGGCCTCGACGAGAACGCGATGCTGCTCAGGCTCGGCGGAGAGGAGGCCCTGCTGGTCGCCGACGGTGAGTCGGTCCTGCTCGAGCGCCTCAACGACTTCGACCCCGGCGAGATGTTCCTTCTGTCCCGTGCCGAGACACCGATCCCGCTCAGCGAGCTCCTGCGGCAGGTGCCCGGTGAGCGAGCCGACACTCTGCGAATGCTCTGTCGCCTTCAGTCGCTCGATCTCCTCGAGGTGGCGTCAGCGGAGAAGTCCCCGGGAGGGCCGGAGACGGAGAGGGTCCGCTTGATCGATTCGATGGTCGAGCGCTTCCTCGAGAGAATCGAGCAGCGTCTCGAGAACGAGCCGCTCGAAATCCCGCAGGAAGAGCACCGCGAGAAGATTGGCGAGCTTGTCGGGCGTTTCGGTAGCCTGACCTACTACGAGCTTCTCGGCGTCGGCTTTCACGACACCGAACAGAAGGTGCACGAGTCCTACGACCGTCTCGCTCGTCTCGTTCATCCCTCCCACGCTGAAGCGCTTGGCTTTCAGGGACGCGAAGAGACGCTGCGTCTGCTCTTCGAGCGCGCCACCGTGGCGTACCTGACGCTGGCCGACCCGGAACGGCGGGTCGAATACAACCAAGAAGCCGGCATCGACGGTTCGACCAGCCTCGCGGGCTCGCAGCGTTCGCACGAGCAGAAGGAAGTGGCCGAATCGAATTTTCGCCGGGCCTTGGAGCTGGTGGAGAACGAGGAGTACCACTTCGCTCTGGAGCTGACGCGGCAGGCGATTCGCGCCGATCCTCGAGCCGAGTACTTTGCTCTTCTCGGGCGGATCCAAGCGCAGAATCCGCTCTGGCTCGAGCAGGCGAGCGAGAGCTATCGCCAGGCGCTGCGTCGTGATCCTCAGAACGGGGATTACCGCGTCGCGATGGGCCAGCTGATGGAGCAGGCCGGTGAGCAGCAGCGGGCTCGCGTGCACTATCGAGCGGCTCTGCAGCTCTCTCCCGACAACGGCGATGCGATCGACGGCCTGGCCCGGCTCTCGGGAGCCAAGGACGCTCCGCCCCCGCCACCCATGCCGACATCGGCCAGCGCTCCGGTGGAAGCACAGAAGCCTGCGGAGTCGACGGGCTTTCTGTCGAAGATCCGTCGCCTTTGGAGTTGACCGTCTCCCGAGCTATCGTTTCGCAGGACCGGAGGCCTGGACACGGTCGCTCTCGCGCGCCTCGGCGCTGCGAGGGAGGAAAGTCCGGACTCCATAGAGCAACATGCTCGCTAACGGCGAGGCGCGGTGACGCGACGGAAAGTGCAGCAGAGAGAAGACCGCCACGGCGCTTCGGCACCGAGGTAAGGGTGAAAGGGTGCGGTAAGAGCGCACCGCCCGGCCGGCGACGGCTCGGGGCACGGCAAACCCCATGTGGAGCAAGACCAAATAGGGAGGCGGTAGAGGCGGCTCGTCTCGATGCGGTGCACGCACCGCACCGACCTCCGGGTAGGTCGCTCGAGGGGCGCGGCAACGCGTCTCCCAGATGAATGACCGTCGATCTCCTCCGGGAGAGAAACAGGATCCGGCTTACGAGGGCCTCCGGTCTTCCTCGCAACGCCGCTTGCAGCCCAGGCTTCCGCGGCCCCTGAGGCCCGGGGAGCGCGTCGGCGTCGCAGCGCTGAGCGGCCCTGTGGACTCCGAGCGGCTCGAGCGCGGGGTCGAGGCGCTGCGGGCCCTCGGTTACGAGCCGGTCCTTGCCGACAACCTGTTGCGCACGCACCGGCTCTTCGCCGGGACTGACGAGGAGCGTCTCGCCGGCTTTCACGGCCTGCTGAAGCGCGAGGACGTCGCCGCCGTGATCTTCGCGCGTGGCGGTCACGGTCTCCTGCGGCTGTTGCCGACGATCGATTTCGACCTGATCGGCCGCCGCTCGCTGCCGCTCGTCGGCTATTCCGATCTGACGCCGCTCCTGAACTCGGTGGTGCAGCGCTGCGGCCTGGTGACCTTTCACGGTCCGATGGTGGCGACGGAACTCGCGGAGGAACCCCTGGCGTCCGAGGCCGATGCCTTGGTCGAGATGCTCGAAGGGAAGGTCGCTCGAAGCTACGACGTGGAGACGGTCGGAGGCGGCTCTGTCAGGGGCCCGCTCCTGGGGGGCTGCCTTTCAATGCTGGTGGCCACCGCTGGAACTCCTTTCGTTCCCGCACTTGGGGGAGCCGTGCTCCTGCTCGAAGACGTCGGCGAACCCTTATATAGATGGGATCGAATGTTGACGCATCTGCATCTGTCGAGTAATCTGAACGGTGCTCGGGCCCTCGTCTTCGGCCACGTCAGCGGGGTTCCCGGCGTCGATCCACAGTCGTGGTCGACCTGGCTCCAAGACCTCGCCGAGGACTTCGAGCTCTCGATCTGCCATCGTCTCCAGGCAGGTCACGCCCGGCCGAATCTCATCCTGCCTCTCGGCGTCGATTCTCTTTTGGATTTTTCTCTCTCTCGACTGACGACGTATAGCCCTCAGGCGGACTCCACGTGAAGACCAAGTTCAAGACCGGCAAGACCCAGAAGAACGCGGTCACCAACTTCACGAAGGAGTTCGGTCCCAACGAGTTCCTCTTCGCCGAGGGCGACCTCGGTACCGAGATGTACATCATCCAGGAGGGGCAGGTCGAGGTCTTCAAGACCGTCGACGGCGTCGACAATCAGCTCGCGGTCCTGGACAAGGGAGACTTCTTCGGCGAGATGTCGATCCTCGAGGACATGCCTCGAAACGCTTCGGCTCGTGCGCTGGAGAAGACTCGGGTTCTGCGCATCGACGGGGCGACCTTCGACCAGATGCTCCGCAGCAACCCGGAGATCGCGGTGCGCATGATGCGCAAGCTTTCACGGCGACTGCGCAAGACGGATCAGCTTCTCGAAGAGAACTTCGGCCGCGTTGCTGCGATCGAGCCCTCCAGCGACGCGCCGGAGAACCTGCCGAAGGCTCCGCAGCGTGTCGTGCACCTGGACACGGGGACCGAGTTCCATCTGTCGATCGGCTCAGAGACGACGATCGGACGCGCCGATCCGGTGACCGGGATCCGTCCAGACGTCGACTTGACCGATGTCGACGTCGACCGCTCGACGAGCCGTCGTCATGCCAAGATCGTGCGCCGCGGCGAGAAGTTCTTCCTGGTCGAGGAGATCGGCACAACGAACGGTACGTTCGTCAACGGCCGCCGCGTCGAAACCGGAGTTCCCGGCGAAGTGCAGCCGGGTGACGAAGTCCAGTTCGGGCTCGTCAAGATGGACTTCCGCGCCGACTGAGTCTGCCGGCCTTGGCCAGCGCCTCCGTGTCCAGCCCGCCCGAGTCGCCCAGTCTTCTCGAGCGATCCGTCGGTGAGCTCGCCGGCGTTGGGCCCGTGCGTCTGGCACAGCTTCAGTCCGTGGGCGTTTCGAAGCTCGGGCACCTCCTCGCGCTGCTGCCGTCGCGGTACGAAGACCGCAGTCGCACGGCGACGGCCGACGAGCTCGAAAGCTCGGTGCTCGACGAGGAGCCAATCGGCGTGCTCGGTACCTTGGAGGACGTGCGCTCGGTTCCCGTGCGCCGCCGGGGTCTGCGCCTCGTGCAGGGCAGAGTCATCACTGCCTCGGGCACGCTCAAGGGGCTCTGGTTCAACCGTCCGTATCTTGCCAAGCAGGTGAAGGCGGGCCAGACCTATCGCCTCTTCGGCAAGGTGCGCCGTGGACGGAGCGGACTCGAGATTCTGAACGCCTCGGTCGAGCCCATCGAGGAAGAGGCTCTCTCGGACGGCCCAGACTGGGTGCCGATCTACGGACGGCTCGGAGATCTTTCGCCCGCCCAGGTGGCCAAGCTGGTGGCGGCGGCGGCCCGACGACTCGAAAGCGAGATCGTGCCCGAGAACTTGCCGCCCGAGCTTCTCGAACGTCACGGTCTGCCCGCGCTCGGCGAGTCTCTGCTGCGGCTGCACCGTCCGGACGCGCGGCTCGACGCCGACGCCCTCCTCGAGGGGCGAACCCCCTTTCACGCGCGGCTCGCCTACGGGGAGTTCCTGCGCCAGCAGCTCGAGCTGACGCGCCGCCGCTGGGCTCTCGATACCTCGGTGCGCCGGAAGCCTCTGGACGTCGACGAGTCCTTGCTGGCGCGCGTCGCAGGCTGGCTCCCGTTCGAGCTCACCGGAGCGCAACAGAGGGTGGTCGGTGAGGTAGCGAGCGATCTCAGGCGTGAGCGGCCGATGTGGCGTCTGGTGCAGGGCGATGTCGGCTGCGGCAAGACGGCGGTGTCTCTCGTTGCACTGGGTCTGGCGCTCGAGAACGGCTTTCAGGTGGCGTACATGGCACCCACCGAGCTGTTGGCGGAGCAGCATGCCAGGACGTTGGCAGAGCACCTGCCCCCAGAGCGCAGGCTCGCGGTGTTGACGGGGAGCCGGATGGACGCCCCGGAGGTCCGCGAGGCGATGGCCCGCGGTGAGGTTGACCTGGTGGTCGGCACTCATGCGCTCTTTCAGGATTCCGTGCGCTTTCGCAAGCTCGGCCTGGTCATCATCGACGAGCAGCACCGCTTCGGCGTCGGGCAGCGCGAGAAACTCGTCGGCAAAGGAGAGTCGGTCGACCTGCTGGTCATGACCGCGACGCCGATTCCCCGTTCGCTCGCACTGACACTCTACGGTGATCTCGACGTCTCCGTCATCGACGAGCTGCCGCCTGGGCGATCGCCGGTCGTCACCGAGCTTCTGTCGAGTGGCGAGGAGGCGCGGAAGGCGATCCAGACGGAGATCGACGATGGCGGCCAGGTGTACTACGTCGTACCCTTCATCGAGGCGAGCGAGGAGATCTCCGGTCGCTCGATCGAGGAAGTGGAAGAGGAACTCCGTCAGGCACTTCCGCAACTGCGTCTCGGCGTCGTCCACGGACGCCTCGACGCGGCCGAACGAGATCGGCGAATGCAAAGCTTCAAGGATGGGGACATCGATCTGCTCCTCGCGACAACGGTCATCGAGGTCGGCGTCGACGTCGCCAACGCCAGCCTCATGGTGATCGAGAGCGCGGACCGATTCGGTCTGTCCCAGCTGCATCAGCTCCGAGGCCGGGTCGGTCGCGGTGCGCGGAGGTCGCGCTGCCTCGCACTGTCCGAGGTCGAGACGAGTCGAGAACGACTCGAGATCTTCGAGCGAAGCTCGGACGGCTTCGCCATTGCCGAGGCGGATCTCGAGCGTCGCGGCCCTGGGGATCTGCTGGGCAAGAGACAATCGGGTCAACCCTGGTTTCGATTCGCCAACCCAGTGCGGGATCTGATCTGGCTGACCCGAGCTCGAGAAGACGCTCGAGAGCTGATCGAGGCTGAATCACCCGTCGCAAAGCGCCCGCTGAGGGATCGACGCGAATGAAGATCCTCCTGGTGGCCAACACGCTTCCCCCGGTCGACCTCTCGGGCGCGGGTGAGCAGGTGGTGCAACTCGCCTACGGTCTCCAGGAGGCCGGCCACGAGGTCGAGATCCTGGGGAGGGGTGAAGGCGGCGCTCGCGGTCCGAAGGTGCTCTTCCCGCTGACGATCCTCAGGCCGGCACTGAAACGCATCCGGGCGTTTCGCCCCGATGTCGTCCAGGTGCACGAGAGCGATGGCGGACTTCTGGCCCTGCGGCTGCCGCGCCGCCGCGACTTCCTGCTCGTGGCGCTGCAGCAGGTCAGTTACCAGAGAGAGTTCCAGGCCGTAGCGCCTCTGCGAGCGACGCCTGGCGGCCCGGTGATCGCCCGCCCGGTTCGGGCGGAACGCATCTTCAAGTGGCTTCGGGCGCCGTTGCAGTATCTGCTGGGGCGGTGGACCGCGCGACGCTGCGATCTGGTGCTGGCGCCGAGTCGCCGGACGGCGGGAGAACTCGAGGCAGACTATGGGGTTGCCGCGGCCGAGGTCGTCCCCAACGCCACCGGGGCACCGATCGAAGGACGCGATCTGAAAGTACCCGTCACGGTACAGCGCACCGACCGGTTTCTTTACGTCGGGCGACTCAGAATTCGCAAGGGCGTCGAGGTCCTGCTCGTCGCGCTGGCGCAGTTGGCGCGCGACGGGCGGGAAGTCGGCATGGACATCATCGGCGACGGCGAACGTCTGGGGTTGCTGGAGCGGCGCGCAGCGGAGCTCGGTCTGAAGGAAGTTCGTTTTCACGGCCGTAAGTCCGCGGCGGAGATCCGCGACGCCTTGTCCAGAGCGTGTGCTCTCGTCGTACCGTCGACCTACGAGGGGATGCCCCTGGTCATCCTCGAAGCGATGGAGTGCAGCTGCCCCGTTGTCGCAACGGCTGTCAGCGGCATTCCAGAGGTGGTGCGGGACGGGGAGAGCGGATGGCTGGTGCCCGCCGAGGACGCTTCTGCTCTGGCCCAGGCGCTCCTGGAGGCGACGCCTCAGGAGGTCGAGCTGCGCGGTCGTCGGGGGCGCCAGCTTCTCGACGAGGAATACCGACCGGCGCACGTGGCGGAGACCTGGCAGAATCTCGTCGACCGCGAGCGAGGTCGCCGCAACTTCGAGCCGGGGGCAGCCTGAGAGGCCGTCGCGACAGGACGACTGAAAGAACTGAGACGATGACGATTCGCACCATGTTGACGATCGTGCGCGGCTTCGGAGTCGTGGCTCTGGTGATCACGCTCTCCGCCGGAATCGGTGCTTTGACCTCGGAGCTCACCGGAGACTCGGACGGCATCGAAGGCGGGCTTCGACTGCACATCGTGCTCGGTCTGTCGGCGGGCCTTTTCACTCTCGCGGCTCATGCCTTCTTCGTCTTCTTCCTTCCGCGCGCCGCCTTGGGCCTTCGTAGCCAGGGCGTCGAGGTGCCTGGATGGGGGAGGACGGTGCTGCTCTCCGTGGCTGCGGCGGCAGCAACGATCCTCGCCGTCGTCTTCGGTGTCGAGTCGATGACGGAGAGCTTCCGGGACGACTTGCATCGTCTCCTCTCGCTGGCGGCCGTGGTCCTCCAGATGGCCGCGCTGGGGGCTCAGACGAGGGCGTCTGCCGTCCTTGCCAGCGCCGAGGCGGAGGACCTGAAAGGTTAGCTTCCGTCCCTTGCCCTGACCACGGTTCCCAGCGATACTGCCCGCTGCCGACGGCGAGCCGCGGCCCGAAAACCATGGAAGAACAACCCACAGACGAGACGTCGGCCGAGTCTCCGACGCCGGAGGCTCAGGGCGCCGCCGACCCTCAGGACCCGGCTGAGATCGCGCGTCTCAACGCCGAACGTCTCGAAAAGCACCGACGCAAGCACAAAGGCCTGCTGCCCGAGTCCTGGAGGGTCAAGCTCCCGGTCTTCGAGGGGCCGCTGGATCTTCTCCTGCACCTCATCCGCATCGACGAGGTCGAGATTTCGGACATCCCGGTGGCACTGATCTGCGACCAGTACCACGAGTACCTCGGCTTGATGGAGGAGCTGGACCTGGACATCGCCGGTGAGTACATCTACGAAGCGGCGCTCCTGATTCAGCTCAAGGCGCGCATGCTGCTTCCGCAGCCGAAGGTGGAGGAGGGCGAAGAAGCGCCGGAAGATCCTCGCGAGGAGCTCGTTCGCCGGCTTCTGGAGTATCGACGTCTGAAAGACGCGGCGCAGACGCTCGCCGAGGTCGATTCAGTGCGAAGCGGAGTATGGACGCGGCAGCCTGAGCGCATCGACCCGGATCCGGACGACAACGAGCTCGATCTCGGCGATCTTTCTCTCTTCGACCTGCTGAGTGTCTTTCGCACGGTGCTGCAGCGATACGACAACGAGAACCCGCCGCCGCTGATTTTCCGCGGCGAGTCGTACTCCGTTCGTGGGCAGGTCGACCGCCTGCTCAAGCGGCTCGACAGGACGCGGCCGGTCGACATGGTCGACGACCTACTCGCGCTCAGCTGTCGCTCCGAGGCGATCGCCTCATTTTTGGCGATCCTGGAGCTCACGAAGATGGGACTGATGCGCCTTCATCAGCCCGAGCAGGGCGGAGTGCTGCTCTACCGTACGGACCGCGAAGTTTCGCTGGCCGAGTTGGAGGCGATCTCGCAATGACGTCCGAGCGCGAAATGGAAGCGATCTTCGAGGCGGTGCTCTTCGTCACCCCCGAGCCGGTACAGCCGAACAAGCTGCTCTCGCTCTTTCCCGATCGTGAGCAGGAACAGGCTGCAGCGGCCCTCGAGCACGTGCTCGAGCGTTACCGACTCCCCGAGGAGACGGACGAGGAGTCCGACCGCGGCGTCATGCTGGACGAGGTCGCCGGTGGCGTGCGGCTCGTGACGCGCCCCGAGCTGCATGGCTTCCTGCGCAGGTTCTTCGAGATCAGCGGCTCCAACAAGCTGACGATGGCGGGCCTCGAGACGCTGGCGATCATCGCCTACCGTCAGCCGATCACGGCGCCCGAGATCCAAGAGCTGCGCGGCAAGAATTCGAGCGGCGTCGTGAAGACCCTGCTCGAGCGTCGGATGATCCGCATCTCCGGTCGCAAGGAGGTCGTCGGCAAGCCGTTCATGTATTCGACGACGCGAGACTTTCTCCTGCACTTCGGACTGTCGAACCTCAAGGACCTGCCGCCGCTCGAGGAGTTCGAGGAGACCTTCCTGAGTGAGGGAGGCTCGCTCGAGCCGGATCCTGAAGAAGAGGCGCTGCAACAGCTGGCGCTCGTCGAGGACGCCGAAGCGGAAGAGGACGACCCCGAAGACGCTACCGAGAGCGAGACGCCCGGGCCGGCCGCCTCTCAGGAGACGGCCGCCGAAGAGGGGGGCGACGAACCGGCCGCCAGCGGGGCAGACCCTCTCGGTGACGAGGCCCCGGACGACGAGGCCCCGGAGAAAGGGATCGGAGAAGACGAGGCTGTGGTCGGCGGGACGGTTGCTGAAGAGGCCGAGCCGAGGGAGGCAGCGGCGCTCGAAGAGGAGTCGGGACGCGTCCTGGAAATGCCGGGGGTACAGTCGCCCTCTGACGAGGAAGAGTAGTCTCTTTCGAGGGAGCGAAGAGACGATGACCCAGAAGGCGAGGAAGCGAGGCGGGCCGCAGCGCTTGCAAAAGGTGTTGGCGCGAGCCGGCCTCGGTTCCCGGCGCTCCGTCGAGAGCCTGATCGAGGGTGGTCGCGTCACGGTCAACGGCCAGATCGCGCAACTCGGCGAAAAGGTCGATGTCCTCCGAGACGCGATCAAGGTCGACGGGCGGCGGTTGACGCTGCCGTCGGAGCACGTCTATCTGCTCCTCAACAAGCCCGACCGAGTGATGACGACGCGGGATGATCCGGAGGAGCGGAGGACGGTCTACGACCTTCTTCCCAAGTCCGTGCACAAGGGTCTCTTCCCGGTGGGCCGGCTGGACTACCACACGGAAGGTCTCATCCTGCTGACGACGGACGGAGACTTCTCGGATCGGCTGACGCATCCACGCCACAAGACGGCCAAGGTCTACCTGGTGAAAGTTCGCGGCGTGCCGCGCCAACCGTCGCTCGACCGTCTGCGTCGCGGCGTCGTGCTCGACGGACGTCGCACGGCCCCCTGCGCGATCGAGGAGCGTCGCGTTTCGGGAGAGCGTCTGGCGCGCAAGAACAGCTGGTGGCAAGTAACCCTCAGCGAGGGACGGACGCGTCAGATCCGTCGCATGTTCGAGCGGATAGGGCACCCGGTCCAACGGCTCAAGAGGACGGCCATCGGCAGCCTTCGCGACGGCCGGCTGGCGACGGGAACCCACCGGGAGCTGACCGAAGCCGAGGTCGATCGACTCATGGCCGGTGAACCTCTGAGGCTCTCGGCTCGTGACGCCGCGGCGAAGGAGAGCGCAGCGCGGGCTCGCAAGATCACCAAGAAGCGGGCGGTCCGCAAGTCCGGTCGCAAGAAGTCCGCTCGAAGGGGTGAGTCCTCCGAACGACGACGCTCCGCTGGCACCGCAGTCGGCCCGGATGGCGCCAAGGTACGGAGCAGGAAGAAGACGGGCGCCAAGGGGCGAACGGGCAAGGCGACGAGTCAGACGAGTAAGAAGTCGCGCGGGCCCCGCTCTGAGAAACCCCGGGGAGCCAAAGGCGGTCCGGGAGGCCGCTCCGGCGGCCGCCCGGGCTCCAAGGCCGGCGGTGCACGCAAGGGGCCCGGCCCGGGTGGAGGGCGTCGCGGGGGCTCCCCGCGCGGTCGAAAGGGACCCCGTTGACAGCTCTGCTCGTCGCCATCGATGGCCCGTCCGGCGTCGGCAAGAGCACCACGGCCCGCGCTCTCGCGCAGCGTCTGTCGATCCCTTACGTCGACACGGGGGCGATGTATCGGGCCGTGGCGTTGGCCTGCCTGCGAGCGGGCGTCGATCCGAATGACTCCGATCGTGTCGCCGACGCTCTGCAGCGTACTGACGTCCGCCCCGGAACGCGCGACGGGATCTTCGTCGTCGAGTTGGACGGTGTCGAGTTGGGCGACGAGATTCGAACGAGCGAGGTCAGCCTGGCGACGTCGAGGGTCTCGGTGCATCCGGTCGTCCGTGAACGCCTCGTCGAGCTGCAGCGTCAGTTCGGTCGGCGCCACGGAGGCGTCTTCGAGGGGCGGGACATCGGTACGGTCGTCTTTCCGGAGGCGGAGCACAAGTTCTTTCTCGAGGCGAGTCCGCGTGTCCGTGCCGAACGGCGCCATCTCGAGTTGCAGCAGCGCGGAGAGACCTTGGACCTGGATCGTCTCGAGACGGAGTTGCGCGAACGGGACGAACGCGACCGGACGAGGGAGCACTCGCCGCTCCGCGCCGACGACACGTACGTGCGCATCGATACCGGACGCCTTCTTGCCGAAGAGGTGATCGAGCTTCTGATCGAGCACATTCGGACGGCTCAGAACCAGTAGAATCAAGGGGATGCTTCGACTCGTCGCTTACGCTCCGAACGGAGTGCAACGCTTTCCCCTGGCTTCGGGTGAGCTGGTCATTGGCAGCGCTACGGAGTGCGACATCTGCCTGCCTTTCTCCGGCATCGCCAAGAGGCACGCTGTCATCCGCCGAAGCGAGAGCGGTGCGGAAATCGAAGATCTCGGGACGCGCCGTCCGACCTTGCTCAATGGCGAGCGGGTCCGTACGGCGAGCCTCAAGGTTCTCGACGAGGTGCGCGTCGGGAAAGTGACCCTGCTCCTCGAAGATGTGTTGCCTCCGACGGAGGCGCCCCCCGAATCGGTGCGGGCTCGCAAGACGGGCGGGCCGCCCAACTCGGATCGGCTGCTGGAGCACATCGCCAGAGTCTCCGATTGGGTGACCCTCGACACTGAGAGCCGACGCACCATCGAGTCCCTGCTCGTCGATCTCCTCAACGATCTCGGCGGCGGTGGCTGCTTCCTCTACCAGGGAGATGCCAGCGGCGAGAGCGAGTTTCTACAGACGGTCGGAACGCGCCTCGTTTCTGTGACCGAGGGGGTCTTCCTGGAGCGGTCGGAGGATCTTCTCCTCGCTTACGCCGGCAGCGCAACGCCAGCGACGTCGAGCTCGACAGTGCTCGAACTGAGCTGGTGCGGTACCAACTGCTGGGTCTACGCGCGCCGCTTCGAGGTGCTGGAGCGGGACTACCTGATCCTGGTTGCGCTGCCGCGATTCGCGTCGGGCGACTGGTCGCCGCAGGGCGGTCTCGACGTCGTCTCGGACCTTCTCGTGCTGGGGCTCGTGCATCACGTGGGCCGCTTCGAGCCGATCCTGCCGGGACAGGGTCGTTCGCGAGAGCTCGTTCTGGCCGAAGGACTCGTTCTCGGGACCTCGGCGGCCTCGGCGTCGCTGGCGACCGAGCTGCGAGCGACGGCCGCGACGACGGCGAACGTTCTCTTGAGCGGGGAGTCCGGTTCGGGCCGAGAACTCTGTGCACGGACGCTGCACCAGTCGAGCAGCCAGCCGGAGTCGCCGTTCGTCTCGATCTCCTGCGACGGCGTGGCCCCGGCGCAGCTCGCTGCCGAGATCTTCGGCGCGGAGATTCAGGGGCGTGACGAACCCGTTCGACGAGAGCCTCGTCTCCTCGAGGCGCACGGCGGCACACTCTTTCTGGACTCGGTCGACCAGCTGCCGATCGAACTGCAGGGGCGACTGGTGCGCGTGCTGCGCTCGGGCCGGCTCGAGGGGCCGGGAATCGGCGAGTCGCACGAGGCTCGCTTCCGTCTGCTCTCTTCGACTGCATCGGTGCTCGACGGACGCGTCGCAGAGGGCGGCTTTCGCGTCGATCTCGCTTACCGGCTGTCCGAAACGGTGATCCAGGTGCCGAGCCTCAGAGAGCGGATCGAGGACATCCCGCTTGTCCTTCAGTCGGCGATCAACCGCTTCAGTCATGAGACGGGGAGGCGCGTGCGGGGGATCACGGTTCAGGCTCTTCAGGCTCTTTCGCAGTACCACTATCCCGGCAATCTCCGCGAGCTGGAGAACATCGTGCGGAGGATGGTCCTCGGCGCGAGGGACGGCGAGCCACTCGACGCAGCGTTGCTCTCCCAGGAGGTTCGGAATCCGAGGTTGGCGCCCGCCAGGCGTACCGATCGCCGATCCGACCTCGATCTGGCGAGACTCGTCGCTGCGTGCGAGACGGAGGCCATCCGTGAGGCGCTCAAGCGCACGGAGGGAAACAAGTCTCAGGCGGCGAAACTCCTCGGAGTTTCGCGCAACGGACTGACCAAGAAGATGGTTCGGCTCGGCCTCGGTGACTGACGCGCGGACGGCCATGCCGTGGCGCGCGCTGACGGCGGAGTGTCTGGGACTCGTTCTTGCGACCGCAGCGCTCGCTTTCGAGAGGCCGCTTGCTGCGGCTCTGATTCTGGCCGTGACGCTCCTGGTTGTCGCCTTTCTCGGACGTCCACGCAGTCTGGTTGCGGCGATCGCCCTCATGGCGCTGCTGGCTCTGGGCTGGTCGCAGTTCACGGCGCCGACGCCGCAGGCAGCCGAACGCCGCTACTCCGAGCAGCTGTCCCTTCTGAGCTCGGCTTCCGAACGGGTGGCCCGAGAGATGGCTGGGTCGGAAGAGTGGTCCGCCGTGGAGACGTTCGGCCGCCTCGAGAGGCTTTGGAATGCGCTTGCCGCACCGGACCTGACGGTCCTGCTCTACGACTCTCGAGGACGGTCGTACGCTTGGATGGGGCCAGGCCTCCAACATGGACTTGGCCCAGAGGTGCCCGACTCCGGCGTCGGATCGCGCTCGAGCTTCGCTGCCACTTCTCTCTTTCGGGTGCGAGAGATGGGAACTTCGTCGGAATCGTTGGGCGCCCGCGTTCTCGTCGGCCGTTCGTACTCGACACTGCAGCCGGCTTTCACCAATCGGGGCCCGGCGAGCGCGAGCAATCGATGGATGCTCGTGGGCGCCAAAGAAGACGCGATTGAAGGAAGCGCCTGGTCGGATCACGTCCGGGACGGAGCGCCGACGCTGCGCCTTCGTGCCGGCGCTGGAGCAGGGCAGGCGCCGCAGTTGGGCTGGGTTGCCGCCCTTCTCGCGCTCGGCTTCAGTTTCTGTTCGGGCCGTCACGTGCTTTCCGAGGGTGCGGCGAGAGCACTGCCGAGCCTCATCGCTGCGACCGTCGCCGTGGCCCTTGCCGGCGACTTCGATCGCGAGGCGCTGTTGCGCGCCGTGCTCTGTGTCGCCGGGCTCTGGGCCGGGTGGTGCACGGCCGGGTGGCGTCTACCGTCTCGACTCGTTGCCGGGAGCGTCGGAGCAGGCTTCGTTCCCCTGCTGCTCCTCGCCCTTGCTCAGTGGCCGACGCCTGAGAGGGCTTCCGGGGCGCTGCAGTGGCTCTTCTTCGCAGAGCTGAGCCTTCTGGCGATCGCGGTCTACGGTGCCCTACGGTGCCGAAAGCCGGACGTCCCGGCCTGGCTCGTCTGGGCGATTCCGGTTCCTCTGGTCGCCTCGGCTCTGCTCGTCGATCACTTCCTGCTGGCGACGATCTTTGCGACGGTCTCCGGTGCGCTGTTGGCTGCCTGGTCCGGGGGCTCGAGACGTCCGGGCGAGCAATTCGCCCTCGTGGCGTTGGCGGCCTGTCTGGGCGCGGTGCTGCAAGTCGCTGCCGAGCAGCGGCGGACGCTGGCCGAGGCGGCGGAACTCCTCGCCGCGATCGAGGCCCCGGACGACGATCAGCGGACGAGGCTGAAGCAGGAGATTCGAGAGCACTTCGACACCTTCGATCTGCGGGAGTTTGCCTTGGTCGAGCCCCGCCGATTGAGCTCTCAGGATCTGGCGTTCGCTCTTTGGAGTGCCTCTCCCCTCGCTCGAGGGGACGCTCACTCAGCGGTGCTCGTCAGCACCCCGACCGGGTCGTCCGCCTATTCGTTCGGTTTGCCGATCGATCCGCTCGAGGGAGATCTGGATCCTCTGTCGAGGCGGTGGCCCACGATGGCCGAGTCGCCCTGGCTGTCGGAGTCTCTGGTTTCGGATCTGCTCCCTGTCTATGCGGGAGGGCGGGCTTGGGGTGACGTTCAGTACTGGATCGCGCCTTCGCCCATCGGACGCGGCGGTGAGCGCTCGTCGCTCGACCGCGCGCTGCTGCCGGTGCGTGCGGCGGACGATCTCAATGCCGTCGCTCAACTCGACTTCGTCGCGAGTTCGGGGCTTGCGTCGGGCCCGCGGGAGCCGGACAGCGAGTGGCGCTTGCGAGAGGAGATGGGGCAGTCGACCCTCTCCTGGTCTTCGCTGCGTGACGTCGGTGCGGGCGATCTCTGGGCGCGTGGGCGAATTCCCGCTCACGGTCCGGCCTCGGCGAGTCGGGCGGTCGGCCTTCGTGCGGCAGCTTCGCTGGCGATGGTCGGCCTCTACGGACTCGTGCTGCTGGTCCTCGGTTTGACGCGCGTTCGGGTGCGCGGGGCTCTCTTTCGGTGGTTCGGTCCCTACTCGAAGCGCATGGTGGCCGTCTTCACCCTGCTCGTCGTGGTACCTCTGTCGATCGTCAATCTGCTGCTGCTGCGCTCCGTCAACTCGCGACTCGAACGCGAACAGGTGACGCGAGGACAGGCGGCCTTGACCTCGGCGCAGATCGTGCTCGAAGACCTGCTGGCGAACGACGACCCCGGCTTTTCCCTGGATACCGTCGTCACGGACGAGCTGTTGCTGTGGCTTGCCCGCGTGGTCCAGCATGAAGTGAGTCTGTACTTTCGCGGCACGGTCATGGCGTCGAGTCGCCCGGAGCTCTTTGCCGCGAACCTGCTGCCCGCGCAGATCCCGGGTGATGTGTTCTCGCGCATCACGCTGCGCGGTGAGCCGCTGGCCGTGCGGCGGAGTCGTGTCGGCGATCTCAGCTATCGAGAGCTCTATGCCGGACTCGACCTGCCTGGCGTCGATCCCGGCGCCAGTGAGATCGTTCTGTCTCTGCCGCTGCTCGAACAGCAGGAGCAGGCGACCACGGAGCTTCGGCAGCTGGCGACGCAGTCGCTCCTGGCGAGCGGACTTCTCCTTGCTCTGGCGACCGCGGCTGGGGCAGCTCTGGCGCGCCGCTTCACGAGGCCGATCCTCGAAATGGTCGAGGGGACGGAGAGGATCGCCGAGGGTGCGACAGGTCTAGGTCTAGAGCCGAACGAGCCGGAGCTGGCCTCGCTGGCGCAGGCAATCGATCGTATGGCGCATCGCATCGCACGCGGCCGAGAGGACCTGCTGCGCGAGAAGCAGTTCGTCGAAGGCATGGTCGAGAACATCACGTCGGCGGTCGTTTCCCTCTCGGGAGACGGGCGGGTACTGCTCCTCAATCGTGCGGCAGGCTCCTTGCTCGGCCTGGAGGTCGGCAATACCGTCGAGGACATCCTCGCTTCGGACGCACCGGAAGAGATGAAGGCTCTGCTTTGCGAGCCCTCGACCGAGATTCGTCGAACGACTGCCTCTTTCGTGCAGGGCGACGAAGAGCATGACTGGACCGTCGTCTGGGTGCCGGTCCCAGGCGACGGCGACCCGGAGGCGCTGCTCGTCGTGGAGGAGGTGACCGACGTACTGCGTGGGCAGCGTCTCGCGGCGTGGGCCGAGATGGCCCGCATGATCGCTCACGAGATCAAGAACCCGCTGACGCCGATTCGTCTCTCGACCGAGCATCTGCAGAGAGTCTGGGCGCAGTCTCCCGACGCCGTCGCTGAGGTCATCGACCGCTGCCTGACCAACATTCTCGAGCAGGTCGACGTTCTTCAGGAGACCGCCAGCGACTTCTCGGCCTACTCGCGGATTCCGCAGGCGCTCTTCGAGGTCGGCGACCTGGCTCGTTCGGTCAGCGAGATCGTCGACGCCTACCGCGCTTCGCCGCCTCCCGGCATCGAAGTGCGGTTCGAGGCGAATCCCAGCTCGATTCCGGCCAAGTTCGACGAAGGACTGCTTTCGCGCGCCGTGCGGAACCTGGTGGAGAACTCACTCCGGGCGTCGGAGGGCGGCGGCCTCGTCGAGACTCTCGTTGCGGCCGACGACGCTGCCGTTCGCATCGAGGTTCGTGATCGTGGCCCCGGTGTCGAGCCGGAGAATCTCCGGCGGATCTTCGAGCCCTATTTTTCGACCTCGACCGGTGGCACCGGCCTCGGTCTGCCGATCGTGCGTCAGGTGGTCGAGCAGCATGGGGGAGAGGTCAGCGCCGAGAACCGCAGCGGAGGCGGGCTGCGGGTCTTGATCGAGATTCCTTACGGGCCGGGAAGCCTGCTTTCGGACCTCTGACCGAGCGCAGGCCTCAGCGGGCCGACGCGACGGCGACGGCGTTGCGACCCCTGCCCTTGGCGTCGTAGAGCGCCTGATCCGCTCGCTCGACGAGGTGCTGAGCGGTCTCGTCGTCGCACAGTGAGGCGACGCCGCAGCTGATCGTCAACTCTTGCACGGTGCTCTCCGGGTGAAAGCCGGTCTCGGCGATGCGTTCGCGCACGCGCTCGGCGAGGATCTCGGCCTCCTGGGTCGTCGCCTCGGGCAGGATGACGGCGAATTCCTCGCCGCCATAGCGGGCGACGATATCCGATGAGCGAATCGAGCGCCTGAAGATGCGCGCGACTTCGATCAGGGCGCGGTCTCCGGCGGGATGACCGTAGGTGTCGTTGAAGTGCTTGAAGCGGTCGAGGTCGCAGACGAGAACCGAGAGAGCATGGTGGTATCGCTGGGCTCGCGTCACCTCCTCGCCGAGCCGCTCATGGAAAACGCGGTGGTTGTAGAGGCCGGTGAGCCCGTCGGTGTTCGCCAGCCGGCGGGCCTGTTCGAGCTCGATGGCGCGCTCCATGCGCATGCCGAGGACGACGCGATCGACGGGCTTGGTCATGAAGTCGGACGCTCCGGCGCGCATCGCCTTGACGGCGGTTTCGACCGATGCATAGCCGGTCAGGATGATCACCGGCAAAGACGAACTGTCAGCCCGGATTCTCTGCAGGAAGTCCAGGCCGCTCTCTTCTTGCAGCACGAGATCGAGGAGGACGATGTCGAGGTCGACGTTGGTCAGGACCTCTTCGGCTTCGGCGTGCGAAGAGGCGACGAAGACCTCGAAGCCCTCGGGCTCGACGTAGCCCTGGAGCACCTCTCGCATCGCTGCGTCGTCGTCGATGACGAGCGCTCTCTTGAGGCGGGTCGGTCTGGCCAAGGTCTCCTCCTGAAGCTGCAGGGCGTGGGCGTTTGCATCGTATCCAGCGTCCGAAGCGGACTCAACAGACCTGACGAGTTGCTTGCGATCTCGTGATTCTCCGAGGAGTTTGCGGCACGCCGCACTAGACTCTCCCCATGTCCAGAGGCACGTCTCAGCCGACACGATCTGTCGCAACAGGATGGTCGAGCCTTCTCGCCTGTTTTCTCCTGGCGCTCTCCGGCTGTGCTGCCAGGGGGCCGGGCGCCGAGGAGGCCAAGAGTTCGAGTCCGCGGCGCGTCGAGCCGGCGTCTCTTCGGGTCGACGTCGTGGAGCGCTATCCGCACGACAGCACGTCCTACACCCAGGGTCTCCTGTGGCAGGCTCCCTTTCTCTACGAGAGCTCCGGTGGCTACGGCGAAAGCCGCATTCGCCGCACTGAGCTGGGAAGCGTCGAGGCGCTGGAGCTCCTCGAGCTCGACAGTGAGGTCTTTGGCGAAGGACTCGCTCTGGTCGGCGAAGAGCTCTTTCAGCTCACCTGGAAGGAGGGTTTGCTCTACGTTTACGATCGAGAGCCGCTCGAGCTTCGGGAGGAGCGACGCTATCCCGGGATTGGTTGGGGGCTCACTTTCGACGGCACCCATGTCGTCATGAGCGACGGGAGCCACGTCCTGACCTTTCGCGACCCGGAGACCTTCAAAGTCGAGCGCCGCCTGAAGGTGCGCCGCCGCGGGTCGGTTCAGGCGGATCTGAACGAGCTGGAGTTCGTCGATGGCTCGATCTACGCCAACGTCTACCAGACCGACGAGATCGTGCGGATCGATGCCGAGAGCGGCGTAGTCACCGCCGTGATCGACGCTTCGGGCCTTCTGACGGTGGCGGAGCGACGCAAGGCGGAAGTGCTCAACGGCATCGCCTACCGAGCTGAGAACGAGACCTTTCTGATCACCGGGAAGTACTGGCCACATCTCTTCGAGGTGCGGTTCGTCGAGATTCCCTGAATCGCGCGGAGTGATCGGCTCGTAGGGAGAGGAGCGGCCGCTGTTGCGGTCCGTGCGTGGCCACCGTAGAGTTTTCCAGAGGGCGGGCGTGTTCGGCGTCCGCGGCTGAGGTGTCATCTCGCCCGCTCGGGTCCGGGGACGCCGATCTTCGACAGGAGTTCTGTAATGAGTAGTGGTGAGTGGTACGTCGCAGTCAACGGCGAGCAGCAGGGGCCGATGACGGTCGACGAGATTCTGGAGAAGGTGAGGGCCGGCGCACTCGACGAGTATGCCCACGTCTTCAAGCAGGGCATGGACAACTGGGCCCCCATCACCGCGCAGAGCGAATTCCAGGCGGCCTTCGCGGCGCCTCCACCTCCCACGGGCGGTTCTCCCAAGCCGGCTGGGCAGGTCGCCGACGAGATCGATTACCAGATCTTCGGTGAGGAGATGCAGTTCGTCGAGATCACGCTCGATCCTGCCGAGGCGTGTGTGGCCGAGGCCGGCAGCTTCATGTACATGGATCCCGGTATCGAGATGAAGACGATTTTCGGTGACGGCTCGGGCCAGGATCAGGAGGGTGGCTTCATGGGCAAGCTGTTCTCGGCCGGCAAGCGTGTGCTCACCGGTGAGTCGCTCTTCATGACCGTCTTCGGCAACAACGGCGCCAATCGCCAGAGCGTCGCGTTTGCCTCGCCCTATCCAGGACGGATCATTCCGCTCGATCTGCCGAAGCACGGCGGCACCGTGCTGTGTCAGAAGGACGCCTTCCTCTGCGCGGCCAAGGGTGTGGCGGTCGGCATCGCTTTTCAGAAGCGTCTCGGCGCCGGTTTCTTCGGCGGCGAGGGGTTCATCCTGCAGAAGCTGGAGGGAGACGGCCTCGCCTTCGTACATGCCGGCGGGACGATCGTGCAGCGCGAGCTGGCCGCGGGCGAGACGCTACGCCTCGATACCGGCTGCCTGGTCGCCTTCGACTACCAGGTGCAGTACGACATTCAGATGGTTCCGGGAGTGAAGACCGCTCTCTTCGGCGGAGAAGGACTCTTCTTCGCCACGCTCACCGGTCCGGGAACCGTATGGATCCAGTCTCTTCCCTTCAGCCGCTTGGCGTCCCGCATCTACGCTGCGGCTCCGCAGACCGGCGGCAAACGTCAGGGCGAGGGCTCGGTGCTCGGCGGGCTCGGCGACCTCGTGATGGGCGACTGAGAAGAGATCACACTCCGCTTCCCGCTGCGGCGAGAAAGCAAAAGGGCGGTGCCTCGGCACCGCCCTTTCCGTCTTGGGCGCTCGCAGCCGAGATTCGAGTCGTCAGGCGACCGGCGCTTCGAGCTTGAGCATGCGGGCCCAAGCGTTACCGAGACTCTCGGGAAGATCGAGTTCGGGAAAGAGCTCACGGACCTCGTCCCGGCTGACGTAGAGCCAGATGTCGTCCCATTCTGCATAGCGCAGCAGGTGCGAGACGGCCCAGCAGCGCTCGGCGCGGGTGCCCGTTTCGAGGACCTCGCAGAGGCGGCTCGGAGTCACTTCCTCGTCGGGAAAGAAGTAGAGCGGTTGGTCGGCGCGGCGGCTGCGTTCCTCGGTCATCGGCTGCAGTATACAACGGCTCGGCGCCGGGATTTCGCCCGTCTTGCAGACGTCCGTAGCGTTCTTGACCGGCCTAGGGGCGTGGGATAGCTTGCCCGGCGGGCGGGCATAACTCAGCTGGTAGAGTGCCAGCTTCCCAAGCTGGATGTCGCGGGTTCGAGTCCCGTTGCCCGCTCCAGTCCGGCTGAGGTGCGCAGGGCCGCCCGCCGCTGCCGCCGAGCTGCAAGCCACACTGTCGCGAAGACGTCCTTGACGACGTCGCTGAGGGAGAACGATGTCGATTTTTCGCCGCGATGAGCAACAGCCAGAAGCACCACCCAGTCCGACGTCCGCACCGAATCCCGCTCCGGCGCGCAGTCGACAGCAGGCGGTGACGCTGGTCGCTGCCGGCTCCGTCGTCGAAGGCAAGATCAAAGGCAACAGCGAGGTCCTCGTCGAAGGGGTTCTCGAAGGCGAGGTCGACCTCGGCAATACGCTCGTGATCGGCGAGGGCGGCAAGATCATCGGCGACGTCGTTGCTCGTTCGGTCAGGATCTCCGGCGAGCTCGTCGGTAACGTCCAGGCGCTCGACAAGGTCGAGCTCCTGCCCACGGGCTCGATCCAGGGCGACGTGCTCTCGCCGCGCGTGGCGATTGCCGAGGGCGGCTTCTGCAAAGGCAAGATCGAGATGGGGCCGCAGGACGGCAAGAGCGCGAAGCCCACGGAGGTCAAGAGCGTCAGCAGCGCGAAGCCCGCCGCCAAAGGTGCGGCAAAGGCCGCGTCGCAGCCTGCCGGAGCGAAGACCTCATGAGGATCGGCGTCCCCACCGAAATCAAGGACGACGAGAACCGCGTCGGGCTGACGCCAAACGGAGTTCACGTGCTCGTTCAGGACGGCCACGAGGTCGCCGTGCAGACGGGAGCCGGTACGGGCTCGGGTTTCCTCGACGAGGAGTACGAGGAGGTCGGTGCCCGACTCGCCGGGTCAGCTGACGAGGTCTACGCCGGCTCCGAGATGATCATCAAGGTGAAAGAACCTCTGCTGCCGGAGACGAAGCTGATGCCGGAAGGCCAGCTGCTCTTCACCTATCTGCATCTGGCTCCGCTGCCCGAGCTCACCGAGGCGCTGCTCGAGAGGAGGATCACCGGTATCGCCTATGAGACGGTGACCGACCGACGCGGCGGTCTCCCGCTGCTGAGCCCGATGTCCGAAGTCGCGGGTCGGATGGCCTCGCTGGTCGGTGCCTACTACCTTCAGAAGGCTCTGGGCGGTCGCGGCACTCTGCTGAGCGGCATTCCCGGCGTGCCGCCGGGCGACGTCGTCATCATCGGCGGCGGCATCGTCGGTCTCAACGCTGCAAAGGTGGCGATCGGCCTGGGTGCCCGAGTCACCGTGCTCGACACGAACGTCGACCGCTTGCGCTACATCGACGACATCTACGAAGGCCGCATCACGACGCTGGCGAGCAACGCCGGCAGCCTGTCGCGGGCGCTGCAGCGCGCTGACCTGCTCGTGGGAGCGGTGCTGCTTCCCGGCGCCTCGGCTCCCAAGCTGGTGACGCGCGAGATGCTGCCGACGATGAAGCCCGGGTCCGTGATCGTCGACGTGGCGGTGGACCAGGGCGGCTGCGTCGAGACGACGCGCCCGACGACCCATTCCGATCCTGTCTTCGAAGTCGACGGCATCGTGCACTACTGTGTCGCGAACATGCCGGGTGCGGTTCCTCGCACTTCGACGTTCGGCCTCAGCAACGTCACGCTGCCTTACGCTCGTCGACTGGCGCGGGACGGAGTGCGCAAGGCGATCGCGGCCGACCCCGGACTCGGTGAAGGGGTGAACACCTTCGAAGGCAAGATCACGTACGCGGCCGTCGCGGAGTCGCAGGGCCGCCCGTCCGTCGAGCTGAGCGAAGTGCTCTGATCTTCTTCTGAAGGTCGTTCCGGGGCGGCAGGAGGCTCCTAGCTTCGGTCCACGGTGGAAGGATCGGGGGGCGCGCCCGGTAGCGCCTCGTCGCTGAGCGCTGACCAGAGGCTCCGGAGATCCTCCGGCAGGGAGGCCGTTGCTTCCAGAGGAGTTCCGTCGAGGGGATGGTTCAGGCGCAGCCGCCATGCGTGCAGTGCCGGGCGCTCGAACGTGCGGACGACGCGGCGAGCCGGGCCCTCGGTCTCACGCCAGCGGTCCTCGCCGTAGATCGCGTCGCCGATCAGCGGGCGGCGAAGGGCCTTCAGGTGGACACGAATCTGGTGCGTCCTGCCGGTGTGGAGCTGCACCGCGACCGCCGTCACGCCGTTGGCTTCACGGAGCGGTGTGAACGTGGTCTGTGCCGGGCGTCCATCGGGACGCGGAGCCATGCGCTTGCGGTCCTTCGGATGGCGACCGATCGCCAGGTCGACCTCGATCGGCTCGTCTTTGAAGCGGCCGTGGCAGAAGGCGAGGTAACGTTTGTCGACTCGACGTTCGGCGAAGGCTCGACTCAGGGCGTCGTAGGCACTCGTCGTCTTGGCGACGACCATGACGCCGCTGGTCCCCGCATCGAGACGATGCACGATGCCCGGTCGCTGTGGATGACCGACGTTCGCCAGTCCGGGGGCGTGTGCGATCAGACGATGGCTGAGCGTTCCTGTGGAGTGGCCGGGAGCTGGGTGGACGACGAGTCCCGGCGGCTTGTCGAGAAAGAGCAGATGCTCGTCTTCCCAGAGCACGTCGATCGGCTCCGGGTCGGGCTCCAGCTCGGAAGAACGCTCGGGCTCGACCGTGACCGCCACCCACTGACCGCGCTCGACCCGGCGAGAGGCTCTGCGCGCGACTCCGTCACTCAGCGAGACGCGGCCTTCGCGGATCCATCGCTGAACGCGGTTTCGAGGTGTGTCGAGCCGCCGCGAGACCTCGACGTCGAGGCGCTCACCTCCGGTCTCGACCTGCCACCTGTGCTCCTGCCCGTCGGCGGCCGCAGAAGCTTCGTCTGCGGGCGCTTCAGGCGCCGGAGGCGACTCGCTCATCGACGGAGTCACTCGGCTGGTCGCCGCGCGTGCGCAGCGTCTCGATGGCGAGAAGCACGATGCCGACCGAGATGGCGGAGTCAGCCACGTTGAAGGTGGGCCAGTGGTGCTGGCCGATGTAGGCGTCGAAGAAGTCCGTGACCTCGCCGCGCATCAGGCGGTCGGTGAGATTGCCGATGGCCCCGCCCAGTACGAGCGCCAGAGCGGTGAGCAGCAGCTTCTGCTCGTCGGGCGTCTGTAGAAAGTAGAAGGTGACGACGCCCAGAGCCAACAGGCCCAGCGTCGCCAGGATCGCCGTTCCGACAAAGCTGCCGCCGCTTGGAAAGAGGCCAAACGCGATGCCGTCGTTGGTGACGTGGGCGAGCTGGAAAAAGCCGGGGATCACTTCGATGCGCTCGTAGAGCCGCATCGACTGCTCGACCTTCCACTTCGAGAACTGGTCGAGCGCAACGACGGCGGCGGAGAGGCAGAGCAGGTAGCTCTTGAGACCGGTCAGCATGAGCGGCAATCCTATCCCTCCTGTGTCCGGGTGGCGAGGGCTTGAGGATCCGCAAAGCCCCGAATCGCCGCCACACCGTGAGCCCCGGCGGCTAGAGCCTCGGCTGCGTTCCCAGGATCGATGCCGCCGACCGCGAGGACCGGCAGCTCGGACACGCGCGTGGCCTCTTCCAGCTGCTCGAGTCCCTGGGGGGCGCCGAATCTGGCCTTGCTCGGCGTCGGGAAGACCGGTCCGAAGACGACGTAGTCGAGGCGAGACTTCTCCGCGTCTCGGATCTCCGAGAGTGAGTGTGTCGAGACACCGATGAGCAGACGGTGGTCGGCAGCCCAGTCGCGCACGCGCTCGGGAGGAGCGCTCGTCGACGTCAGATGCACTCCGTCGGCGCCGGCGGCGAAAGCGATGTCGAGCCGGCCGTTGACCAACAGGCACCCCGCAAAGCCCTCGCGAATCGTTCTTGCGATCGAATAGAGCTCACCATCGCCGAGGTGTTTCTCACGAATCTGCAGGGCCACACCGTGACGGTGCAGGTCGCGAAGCCAGCTCTGGAAGGCGACGCCGCGAACTCGCCCGAGATCGAGCGCGCCATCGGTGATGGCGACACAGCGCGGTACTTCGGTGGATCGGGGCAAGGGTAGAGCTCGCGGCTCGAGGTCGTGCCGAACTTCGGCAGGGACCGGTTCAGCGCTGTAGCGTTTCGGCCGCGAGCCGTTCGCGCTCTTCTTGGCGTCGGGCACGCTGAACGAGGATCTCGTTGGTGTCGTGCATGCCCCAGACGATATGGACCAGCCCGAAGCCCGTCAGCGCGCCGCGAGCGAGCGGCTCCGCCAGGAAGACGCGAAGCTCGACGAACGGCAGGGTACCGATCAACGACGTCCAGACAGGCCGCCAGGGGGCGAGAACCAGGAAGAGGCCGGCTTCGAGACAGTAAACGATGAAGAGCACCCGGAGGAGGCCCTGGAGAAGGCTGCGAAACACCGGCAGATTCTATGGGAGATCGGTGGTTCCACCGTGGCACGAAGCGACTTCCTCCGAAGGAACGAAAATGGGCCCGAGACGCTTCGCGTCGCGGGCCCGTTCACCGGTAGCGACGCCGACCTAGAAAGAAGGAGGACGTCGGCTCGCCGAGCGGCGTGAGCCGCTCGAGCGGGAGGCTGAGCGCGATCCGCTGGATCGGGGAGCCGAGCGGGCACTCGAACGCCGTGACGACGAAGGTCGTGAGGCGCTCGAGCGCGGTGCTGAGCTGCGCCGGGAGCTCGCCGACGGACGGCTGCTGCGGCTCGGGCTGCTGCGCCGGGCGGTTGGTGGTGAGCTCCGTCGTGCGCTGGGACGGGGAGTCGATCGACGAGCCGCCGGCGGTCGACTGCTCGAGCGGGCGCTCGGAGCGCTACGCCTGGCGGCCGGGGGACGGGAGCTCGACCGCGCACTCGGCGCGCTGCGACGCGCCGTCGGCGGACTGCTGCGTCGCGCGGCCGGTGGCCTGGTGGTCGGTCGGGCTCGCGGCGTGCTGCGTCGCACCGCAGGCGGCCGTGTGCTCGGACGCGCCTGCGGCGTGCTGCGGCGCGCCGCCGGTGGCGTACTGCGTCGCACGGCGGGCGGCCGTGTGCTCGGACGCGCCTGCGGCGTGCTGCGGCGTGCCGCCGGTGGCGTACTGCGTCGCACGGCGGGCGGCCGTGTGCTCGGACGCGTCTGCGGCGTGCTGCGGCGTGCTGCCGGTGGCGTACTGCGTCGCACGGCGGGCGGCCGGGTACTCGGACGCGCCTGCGGCGTGCTGCGACGTGCTGCCGGTGGCGTGCTGCGACGCACCGTTGGCGGTGCCGTGCGCCTCGGAGTGGTCACCCGCGGCGAGGCCTGCGGACGATTCCGGGACTGCGGCACAGCCGTACGAGACCGAGGTGCGGCCGATCGTGGTGCCGCGGAGCGCGGTGTTGCTCGTGGACTCGCAGACCTTGGACTCGCAGACCTTGGACTCGCCGACCTTGGCGTCGCAGCTCTCGGTGTCGCCGAACGGGGAGCTGCCGCGCGCGGTGTCGCGGTCCTGGGGCTGGCGGATCGCGGACGGGCCGACCGTGGGGTTGCCGACCGCGGTGAAGCCGTCCTCGGCGCCGTACCCGGCGTTGCGCTGCGACGAGTACGGACTCCGTCCAGGACCCGACGGGCTGTCGAGTCGCCGGTCGCGTCGCGCCTCTGCGCCGTACCGCGGGACTGCAGCGCGTCGTTGGACCTTCGCGCTCTCAGGGCGTCGGAGCGCCCTGCCGTTCTCGGCTGCACGCTGCGCGTGCCCGAGCGGGGCGTCGCGAGCATGTCCGCGGCGTTGGCTGCGCGGTTGCGCCGGCCGAGCGTTGGAGTCGTGCCGTTCGTTGCGAGAACTCGCTGGCGAACCGGCTCCGAGAGCTGCTTGCGGGCGAGGAAGTCGTTCACCTCGGGAAGATCCGCAGTTCGCAGGCCGCCACGCCGTCGAAGATCGTCGTCGAAAGCGCGCCTGACGAGGTCTGGACGGTTCCAGCGGTCGGGCGTGATCCGACGTGTGTCGGTGGTGATGAAGCCCCGCTCCAAGCGACCACCGCGTCGACGGAGACGCTGTCCGTAGTCCAGGTAGCGCCGCTGACCGCGGTAACCGAAGTAGCGCGTCGGGCAGAAGATCCAGTTGTCGAAGGGATCCCAGAAGCCGCCGCCCCATCCATAGTGACCGGCGCGGAAACCGAAGCCGCGTCCGAAACCGAGGCCGCCGAATCCGTACCTTCCGAAGCCGGCTCGGCCGAAGCCAAATCCGCCAAAGCCTCCAAAACCGAGGCCGAAGCCGAAGCGATTGCGATAGAAGTTGGTGTAGAAGCCCGTCGGAATCCAAGCGGTGTAGCTGGGTCCCCAGTACCAGTAGACGTGGGACGGTGCGAAGTTGTAGCCGGGGTACCAGAGCCAGCCGAAGCGGTTGTTGAAGTCCCAGTTTCCGTACTGGTAGACGGAAGGGCCCCAAGGATCGCCGGAAACCCAGTAGAGACCGCGCGGCGTGTGCGACCAGCGTCCGTTCCAGTACGGCCGCCAGTCATTGGCGACGCGGGGCCGCCAGGCGCGGGTGCCTCCGACCTCGAGCCAGTCGCCGTGCTCTTCGAGCGTCGCGGTCGAGTAGATCGGCTGCTCGAGGGACGTGTCGCTCGCCAGAAGCGTCGGGTCGGACTGCGTCAGCGCCCAGTCCTCGAGCGGCGTGACGCGGGATGCCTGCGTGACGCGGGATTCGGGGCGACGCTCGCCGCGGACCTCGATCTCTTCGCCGGTGCGCACCAACGACGAGCCGCGCTGGTCGACGACCTCGGCGAAGCCCTCGCGGGCGATCACCTGGGTCCAGTCGGATCCGTTGGCCGAGATCACGTAGGTTCCCGAGGACTGCACGTAAACGCGACTGTTGCCCGTGTCGACGATCGGCAAGCGCGTGTTCTCGCTGTCGACGAAGAGCAGTGCGCGTCCCGAGAGCAGTCGCAGCACGGTCTCTGTGCTGGCGCTGTCCGGAGAACCGAGCACGCTCTGCAACACGAGGTCGGTCTCGCTGTCTGTGCTGACCAGAGATCCGTCGGACAGGAAGACGCTCAAGCGGGATCCGCGATCGGTCCAGAGCCGGTCCCCTTCGAGAACGGGTAGGTTCGTCTCGACCTCGTGCTGAGCGTCGGACTGGGATGCGAAGAGGGTCGCCGATCCGTCGAGAGTGTAGACGTAGCTGTAGTACGTGCTGTCCTCGACGTTCTCTTCTGTGTAGTTCACCGGCTCCTGCGCCGCGGTCGGCAGCGCCAGGAAGGCGGCCGCAGCACCCGCTGCGAGGAGTGAAGCCCCACGACGCGGTCTTCGTCGCGTCGCCGAGCGAGAGTTTGAATTGATGCGCGTCATGGTGCCTCCTTCGAAGCTGCGGACCGACCGATGGTAACAATCGGTCCTGCGTTCACCCTTGTTATCGCAAGGGGCATGCCATGGTTCAAGACACCGGCTCATCGCCCGTATCTCAAGGAACTTGGGCGTTCTCGAGGCAATTCCGTTCTCGAGGCCGCGCTCTGCGTCCTCCCTCCAGGACGCCCGTCGCGCGCAGAGGTCGATTCATCCAGGCCTTCTTGCGTCGTCTGAGGCCGGTTGTTAGCCTGAGTCCGGCTCCGGGTCTCAGACGTCGACGAGCCGCTCGAGAGGTTCGCGTCCACTTGAAAGACTGGTTCAAGCGCGGCACGAAGGGTTCGTCCAAAGCGCCCGACACCGGGCCGACGGTGGATGATCTCATCGTGCTGGAACGCTACGAGGAGGCCGAACAGGCCCTTCGAGCAGAGCTGAAGCGTACCCCGAAAGACCTGCGTCGCCGGCTCCAACTCGGCAGCGTGCTCGCCAACATGCGTCGCGTCGACGACGCGCTCGAGCAGTTCTTCTTCGTTGCCGATGCCTACGTTCAGGATGGCTTCCAGGAAAAAGCCATCGCCCTCTTGCAGTCGGCCAAGCGGCTGTCCCCGCACAATCCCGGAATCGACGCGCGCATCGCACGTTGCCGTCAGGAGAAGGAGCTGAGCCGGCTGCGTTCGATCGCGGTCGAGGCTCTCAAGGCTGCCAGCCGCTCCGAGACTGGGCGTGTGGCGACGGCGGCGATCGAGCTCGAGCAGATCTGGGACCGCCTCGCGAAGACGAAGCTCGTGCGCGAGCAGCTGCCGCCGGACCAGGTGAAGTTTCTCTTCGCGCAGCTGAGCGTGCGGAGAGTCCGTGCCGAAGAAGGCTTGGTCGAGCGCGGCGAAAGAGGCGAGTCGCTCTATCTGATCTGCGGTGGCGAGGTCGAGGCGCGCGCCGAAACTGCGACGGGTCCCGTCACGCTGCGCACCTTTGGTCCTGGCGACATCCTTGGAGACTCGGTCCTCTTCGAGCATGCGAGCTGGCCGGCAAGCCTGATGGTGACGACAACAGGAAGCCTCCTGGTGCTCGATCGGAAGGGCCTCGAGGGAGCGCTTCAGGGCAACCCCGATCCGCGAGGGCTCGTCTCGGTCCTTCGCTCTCAGCGCAACGATCTAGAGATCATGGAATCCATCGAGAAGCTCGGGAGCTGAAGATGGCTCTTCTGAAGATCGTTCAGTACCCCGACCCGATCTTGCGGCAGGTTTGCGAACCCGTCGAAACGGTCGACGAGAAACTGCGTCAGCTCGTCGCCGACATGGTGGAAACGATGCACGACGCACCGGGTATCGGGCTGGCTGCGCCACAGATCGGCGTTTCGAAACGGCTCGCGGTCATCGACCTTGGAGTGGGAGAAGAGGAGGACGAACTCCTCGTCCTGCTGAACCCCGAGATCGTCGACAGCAGCGGCAAGGCCACGGATACCGAGGGCTGCCTCTCGATCCAGGATCTGACCGAGCGAGTCACAAGGCCCGAGTTCGTGACCCTGCGGGCGTCGAACCTCGAGGGCGAGAGCTATGAGATCGAAGCCGATGGCCTACTGGCGCGGGCAATTCAGCATGAGCTGGATCACCTCGACGGTGTGCTTTTCATCGACCATCTCAAGGGTCTTCGTCGAGAGCGTGCGCGGCGTCGCTTGAAACGCCTCGGTTCGGTGCGGTGAAACGTCTGCTCTGGTTCGGTCTGTTCGGCCTCCTGGCGTGCGGCGGCGGCGGTGGTGGTGGTGGCGGAACGCCAGCCCCGACGCCGCCCCCAACGGGCCCCAGTTCGGTCGCCCTGGAAGCGACGGCTCCGACAAGTGGCATCTTCGTGCAGAGAGGCGGGGGCAGCGGCGGAACCCGACTCGAAGTCGAGGTGAGAGCGGTCGAGGTCTCCGGCGTGTTCGGACTCGCTTTCGACCTGGTCTTTCCAGCGAACCTCTTGAGCTATCAGGGTTTCGCTGAGGGTGACTTTCTCGGAGCGGACGGCGCCGAGACCTCGCTGCAGGTGAGCGACACCGGCAGCGGCCGGCTGATCGTCGGAGCGACGCGCTTGGGACAGGTCGGTGCGATGACCGGAAGTGGCGTCGTCGTTACTCTGGTCTTCCAAGCGACGACGATTGGCACTGGCGCCCTCTCGTTTCAAGCGAACGAAGCGATCGGAGGCGTCGGTGAGGAGGTGACTCTCACCTGGTCTGGCGGTACTGTGCGGGTCACCGGCTGAGACGACCGTACGCTCCGCGCGCTCCGCGAGACCTCGACATGACGCCTTCACGACCCCAGCTGCAGATCTTCAACAGCCTCGGACGCGACCTCGTTCCCTTCGAACCGATGGCCGAGGGCGTTGCCAAGATCTATACCTGCGGACCGACGGTTTACAACGACCCTCATATCGGCAACCTGCGCACCTTCGTCTTCGAAGATCTGCTGCGTCGAGTGCTGCGCCATCTCGGACACGAGGTGACGCAGGTGATGAACCTGACGGACGTCGAGGACAAGATCATCGCTCGTGCCATCGAGCGCGGCGTCTCGATCGACGAGGTGACGGCGGAGCCGATCCAGGCGTTTTTTCGCGATCTCGATCTTCTCGGGGTCGAACGAGTCGAAGAGTACCCTCGGGCAACGGATCACATCCCCGAGATGATCGAGATGATCGAGACGCTCATCGACAAGGGATTCGCGTACGAGAGCGACGGTTCGGTCTTCTTTCGCATCGCTGCCGACGACGACTACGGTCGGCTCTCGGGCATCGACCTGACGCAGGTGCGCAAGGGGAGCCGAGTCGCCGATGACGAGTACGGCAAGGACGACGCGCGCGATTTCGTCCTATGGAAGGGAGCGAAGGAAGGCGAGCCGAGCTGGTCTTCTCCCTGGGGCGATGGCAGGCCGGGCTGGCACATCGAGTGTTCCGCCATGAGCCAGCGCTACCTGGGACCTTCGTTCGACATCCACTGCGGCGGCGTCGACAACATGTTTCCCCACCACGAGAACGAGATAGCTCAGAGCGAATGCGCCAACGGCTGCACGTTCGTGAACTACTGGATGCACTCGGAGCACCTTCTGGTCGACGGCGCCAAGATGTCGAAGTCTCTCGGCAATCAGTACACGCTGGCTGACCTGATCGAGAGAGGCATCAGCGTTCGTTCGGTGAGGTACCTCTTTCTCTCGGTGCACTATCGGCACCAACTCAACTTCACGTTCGATTCAGTCGAGGGCGCCGACGCGGCGCTGCGTCGGTTCGACGAGATGATGCTCCGGCTCGACCGCGTGCAGGCGAGCTCGGGCGCCGAACCGGTGACTGAGAGCCTCGAGCGGTTCGAGCACGATTTCTCGGCGGCGCTCGCCGACGACCTCAACACTTCCGGAGCTCTTGGCGCTGTCTTCGCGCTGGTGCGTGACGTCAATCGCACGATCGATCAAGGGCTTCGTGACGACTGCGTGGAGGCGATTCGTGGCGCCTTCGCCGCAGCCGACGACGTGCTTGGGGTGCTCGACGCCAGCGCTTGGGAGGAAAGGCTGTCCGCTCACGGCCTGGTGCCTTCGATGTCCGATGGTCTCGGTGACGATGAGATCGAAGCACTCCTTGGACAGCGCCAGCAAGCCCGCGCCGATCGAGATTTCGCCGAAGCAGATCGGATTCGTGATCTGTTGACCGAGGCCGGGATCGTGCTCGAAGACGGCGCCGACGGCACCCGCTGGCGTCGGAGCTGATCGTTCGTCGCTGGCCGTTCGGTCGCGTTCTGCTGGGCAGCGGATCCCTCGGTCGACGGCTCGTGCGCTCGACCGTCGAGAAGGGCCGCTGGGCGGAAGCGCATGCCTCGCGGCATCTGCAGTCCAAGGGTTACCAGGTCGTCGAGAAGAACTTTCGCTGCAAGCGCGGCGAAATCGACCTGATCGTCGAGAGGGACGGAGTCCTGTGCTTCGTCGAAGTGAAGGCCCGCCGCAGCCAGGACTTCGGTGGGGCGCTGCTCGCGGTCGACGTCCACAAGCAGCGTCGCGTTGCGGCAGCCGCCGAGATCTTCCTCGCCCTGAAGCCCCACGATGGGCCTTGTCGCTTCGACGTCGTGACGCTGATGAAAGAGGCTGGGCGATGGCGGGTCAGCCATCTCGAGAACGCTTATGAGGCGGGTGGATAGGCAGCTTCGCGTCGCCTCCCGAGCTCTCGGTTGGTTCCGTTCGAAGACGTGTTCTTTTGGCCTTGGGAGAGGTTGACACCCCAACGGGCCAGCCGTATCCTTTCCCGGCTACGACGCGGGAATAGCTCAGTGGTAGAGCACAACCTTGCCAAGGTTGGGGTCGCGAGTTCGAATCTCGTTTCCCGCTCCACGTAGCCCCTCTCGTGGCTCAGGTCCCCACGGTTGATCGTGACTCTGGGGACTCGTCGGAGGGCCAAATCTGACGAGATAACAGACGTCGAGGCCGAGAGCGCGAGCACAGACAGGCGACGTGGCCAAGTGGTTAAGGCGAAGGTTTGCAAAACCTTTATTCGTGGGTTCGAATCCCACCGTCGCCTCCATGCTCCGCGGCCCAGCGGACGGCATGGGAGCGTTCGACCGTGCTGAAGCTCCAGCGAGGTCTGGGAACGACGCCCGCCGCGGAACCGCCAGAGGGTCGAGGCGTTCAGGTGATCGAAGCCGGAGACATTGTCTTCAGCGTCTCGCCGGCCGGGCCGGGAAAGCTGCCGCGGCCCTACGCCTACGCGGCGCGGACAGTCGGGCTCGTCCGACCTAGCGGACCTCGCGTTCTGATCCTCGGTCTCGGCCTCGGTGGTGTTGCTGCGGAGATGCTGCGACTGAATCCTTCGGCGATCCTCGTCGGCGTGGACATCGCGCAGAGCTCGATCGACTGGGTTCGCGCACATCCCATCGACGGGCTCGACGTCGTGCACGCCGACGCCCTCGACTATCTGGAAAGCTGCGGCTCCTTCGACCTGATCTTCGACGACTGCTTCGTTCTCGTCGGTGAAGACGCCGTGCGGCCCAAGGCGCTCCGGGGCGTGCCTGCAGTTGCCGCTCAGCGCTTGCGATCCGGGGGCGTCTACGTCCAGAACACGATCCGCGCGGCCGGAGGTCGGGAGACGCCCGAGATCTCCGCGGTCTTCCGATACCGTCGGGAGCGGGCCTTCCGCGACTGGGAGAACGTACTCGTCGTCGCATCGACTCGACCGCTCGACGAGGACCGCTGGAAGAGATTCAAACGCTAGCAGGCGAGGTGCAGCTCTTGACGGAAGAGGAAGCAGACCGCATCAGACAGAGGGCCGCGGAGAAGGCGCCCGCATGCCTCTACTGCGGGACGGCGCTCGCGCCCCGCCTCGAGTACCGAACCGAACTCGTCGAGGATCTTCAGGGCTATCACTACGAAGAGCAGCCGACCGGCAAGATCCTCGGCTACGGTTACTCGAACAGCGGTTACTTCTGCACGCTTCGCTGCGGCTACGAATTCGGTGCTGAAATGGCCGCTCGCGGTGAGCGCCGCGAGTAGTGAGGGAATGGGTGCTCGTCAGGCTCGACGAACGGTGAGCCCACCGTCGACCTGCAGCGTCGCGCCGGTGATGAACGAAGACGCGGGCAAAGCAAAGTTGAGCGTTCCGTGCGCCACCTCTTCCGGGTCGCCGTAGCGACGCAGAGCGGTGCGCCGACGCGCGTAGATCTGCTTGTGCTCGTCGGGGATGCGCTGCGTCATGCCCGTGTTGATCGGTCCGGGGCAGATGCAGTTCACGGTGATCCCCTCCTTGCCCAACTCCACGGCGAGTGAGCGCGTCAAGCCGATGACGCCGTGCTTGGCGGCCGAGTAGGGACTGTTGAGCGGTGTTGCGCCGAGACCCTCGGTCGAAGCGATGTTGACGATGCGCGGCGATTCCGACGCGCGTAGATGGGGAAGGCAGGCGCGAACCAGGCGCATGTGCGAGGTCAGGAGGACGTCCATCGACCTGGCCCAGCGCGCTTCATAGTCGTCGTCGTCGATCGGCCCCGGCATGGAGATGCCGGCGTTGTTGACGAGGACGTCGAGCCCGCCGAAGTGCTCGGCGACTTCCTCGACGACGGAGACGATGCGCTCTGGATCGGAGACGTCGAGGTTCCAGGCTCGAGAGCTGGCGCCGGAGTCTTCGAGAGCCTTTGCCGTCTCCGCGAGGCCCTCTTCCTCGATGTCGGTGGCGGCCACGTGAGCGCCCTCGTCACCGAAGAGGTAGGCGGTCGCACGGCCCATGCCGCTTGCTGTGCCGGTAATCAGAGCGACTTTGCCTTCGATCGAACGGCTGAGCTGAGTGAGTCGGGCCATCGAGGACTCCTTGG